>NZ_JBXMTI010000096.1:0-4639 GCF_057083605.1 Candidatus Villigracilis sp.
TCAGGCGCTTGATCGGCACCGGGGCGAATTTCAGTTTCACAGTATCGGCATCAACGCGCGTCACATCCAGCATCAGGTTGACCACTTCGTGCATGCGATCCGCGCCTTTGAGCACGCCGCCCAGCACATTGCCGAGCGTATCGTTCTCGGTGATGGACGGGAAGGACGCCAGCATTTTGACGTAGCCCTTCAACACGGTCAGCGGTGTGCGCAGTTCATGCGCCGCCACCTGAATGAATTCCAGTTTGTTGCGGTCCAATTGGCGCAGGACCTGATTGGTATGTTGCAGGTCCGCGATCATTTTCTGGTCATTGGCCCGGATGCGGTCCAGCGTGATGCGGATGATATCGATGGCCATGCGCGGACTGCGGCTGAGGATGGTCTCGAAATCCTGCTTTTCCATTTCGAGCACGGTAGTCTCGGCCACGGCGCGCACGGTCGCTGCCCGGGCCGCATTCTGGATCAACGCCATTTCCCCGAACATGTCCCCTTTGCCGCCAATGCGCAATAACCGCTCCGCCTCCCCGGCGACGGTGTGCTTAGTCACCTCCACCTTGCCGTCGGCGACAATGTAGAAGATATCTTCGAACGCGCCTTCCTGGCACAACACATGACCGGCCGGGTAGGTCTTCAACTCGGTCAGGTCGGCCATCTCCTGTAATTCGGCCTCGTCCAGTCCTTGAAAGGCCAGCCTCAGCAGGGTCGTTTTATCGAAAGTTTGCGTCTTTTCCATATCAGCCGTACTATAACTTTGACGGCTCCCCGCCAGCACAACAATATGATTGCAAACGGCGCCGGGAGCACAACAGGTATAATCCCGCTCATGAAAGCCGCCGCCTTTTACCAGTGTGGAGATGCCTCCCACATTCAGATTGCCGATGTCCCCGAGCCGCAACTCGGAGCGGGGCAGGCGCTGATCCGCGTCCATGCCAGCGCGTTCAACCATCTGGAACTGTGGTCCCTGCATGGTCCGGCCGATGAGTCCTATCGCTTCCCGATGTGGACTGGCTCCGACATTTCCGGCGTGATCGAAGGCCTCGCTCCCGACGTTTCGAGTTGGTCAGCCGGCGAAGCGGTCGTGGTCAACCCGTCGCTTTCGTGCGGTCAGTGCGCGCGCTGCCTGGAAGGCGAGGTCAGTCAATGCGATGAGTACGATATCCTCGGCTCGAACGGGAACGGTGGCAACGCCGAGTATGTGGCGGTGAACACCGACAAACTGATGCGCATGCCGGCCGGTTTTGATTTTGTCACGGCCGCCGCAGGTCCGCTTGCGTATCAGACTGCCTGGCGCGCACTGGTCAAACGCGCCAAGGTCCAGGCGGATGAAAAGGTATTGGTGCTGGGAGCCAGCGGCGGGGTGGCTGTGGCGGCGATCCAGATCAGTAAAATGTTTGGGGCGCAAGTCTATGCCATCACCAGTTCCAAGGAAAAGATCGGAAAAGTCCTCGCTCTGGGCGCAGACTTCGCCGTGGACCGTACCGTCGGCAAACCGTTCGAGGACATCCGCCGCCTCACCGAGGGACGGGGCGTGGATCTCGTGGTCGAAAACGTCGGCGCGACCACGTGGGGCGAGAGCCAGCGGATTCTGCGCAAGGGCGGGCGGATCGTCACTTATGGGCGTACCACCGGGCGCGAAGCCGTGACCAATCTCTCGTTGTTGTTCTGGAACGAACAAACGCACATCGGCTCGACGATGGGCAGCCTCGCAGATTTTCGCGAGGTCATGGAGCACATCTTTAGCGGCCGGCTCACGCCCGTGGTCGATGCGGTCTATCCGCTCGAAGAAGCTGCTGCCGCCTATGCCCATTACGAACGCGGCGCACAGTTCGGCAAGATCGTGCTGCAGGTGCGGTAAGGGCTCGACACCGAATCCCCGTCTGATTCCGCTACGTGTATAATCTACAGTGTGACACAAGTCCCCCACTCCCTAGCACCCTTCTTTCAGGAATATGATCTCACACAGCTCACGCCTGAAAAGGACGCGCACACCATCATCGAGCGCGTCCTGCAGTTTGGAAACCGAGTGGAGATCAGGTGGCTATTTTCGGTATACCCGCGCGAGCAGGTCCTTGCCTGGGTAAAGAGATTTGGTGACGAACGTCTCCCACAACCGCATCGCACATTCTGGAAACTCGTGCTGGGCACACATCCATGACTGCGTTTTTTTGGACCACCATCACAGAAGATATGCGGCTGGTGTTGCAGGAGTTCTTTAGAAGCAAACTTGGCAACAGGTTTTACCTGGCAGGCGGCACCGCATTGTCGCTTCAACTGGGTCATCGCCACTCTGTTGACCTCGACCTTTTCTCTCCGACAGAGGATATCCCTTCAATCCGCCGCGGACTTGAGGAAGCCCTTGCTCTCTTGAAACCCGAGCTGGCAGACTCGGCTTGGGGAAATTTGGTTTACACGACAAAGAATGTCCGGGTCGGTTTTTATGGATATGGATACGAGATGATCAAACCATTGGTTGAGGATGAAAACCTTCGTCTTGCCTCCGTCCAGGATATCGGGTTGATGAAAATGGACGCGCTCCTGTCAAGAGCAAGCCGCAAAGATTTTTATGATCTGTTTTTCATAGCGAAGACCACCCCGCTAAAAGACCTGTTTGCTCTTGCTCCGAAAAAATATCCATCCGTTCGAGACTTTGAAGTTCAGGTGACGAAACGGTTGGTTTATTTTGAAAGCGCAGAGCATGATACCGATCCAATTCTATTAGAACCTGTGTCATGGCAAATGGTGAAAGAGTTCTTTGTAGAACAAGTCAAAGAAATCGAACAGGGTTGGCTGAAATGACCCTCCCCCTCGACCGCATCCTGCTCGGCGATTGCATCGAAGTTCTCAATTCCCTGCCTGAGAACTCGGTGGATGTCATCTTTGCTGATCCGCCGTATAACCTGCAATTGCAACGCGACCTGTACCGCCCTGATACCTCCAAGGTGGACGCAGTGAACGATGGCTGGGACAAGTTCAGTGATTTCAAAACCTATGATGATTTTACACGTCAGTGGCTACACGCTTGTCGGCGTGTGCTGAAAGATACCGGCACGCTGTGGGTTATCGGGTCCTATCACAACATTTATCGTGTGGGCGCCATTCTGCAAGACCTCGGCTATTGGATTCTCAACGACGTGGTGTGGCTAAAATGCCTGGCGGCAGATACTGAATTAATCGCCTTGATTAATAAACAACCGATCCTATCAACAATCAAAGACCTGGTTCGCATTGACCTGACCAAAAACCACATTGAACTTCCATCCTACGATAAACATGGTTTTCAGACTTGGGCAACCATCAAATCCTGGAAAAAGGTTGGGGTCTCGAATGGTCTTCGGATCGAGTTTGAAGATGGGTCTGTCACAGAGTGCACGCATGAACATCGTTTTCCAATTCTGCGTTCTGGAAAGGTGGAGTATGTCTGCGCCGAAAAAATGGCTTCAGGTGATTTCGTTCTGAGCTTAGGGAAATTGGAACTTCCCAAAGTTGTTGAACATTCTGCGATTGATGAGGAAACTGGAGAACTCATAGGCTGGTATCTGGCGGAAGGCTCCATGCTTTCTGAGAAAAAAGGCGTTCAACTTTCGATGTCCGCAGACGAAAGACCTGAAGCAGAAAATCTGATTGATATTGTCCGAAAGAAATTTGGGGTCACGGGACGAATCCACATTTACGGCAATAAAATGCACCTGATCTTTCCAGGTCATTTCATGATCGAATTAATAAAAAGGTTCGTTCGTGGGGAAAACGCAAAAACAAAACGATTGTCAAGAGAGTCGTTTTGGCACGGCAGTGAATTTTTATCCGGAGTGTTGACCGGGTATCTTAAGGGAGATGCCCACTGGGACATGAAAAACAACCGCTGGAGAATTGGGTTTACAAAGAACAAGGGCTTGCTTACAGACCTGCGGCTCATCTGCCAAATAACCGGTCACCGGCTTCATGCGAGGGATGGCTTTGTCCCTTATAAAGACTCCAAAGTAGAAATCATCAGGGGGGAAATTCGTGAAAATCGTGATGGCAGGTGGTCAATGGCCACATTGGAGAGTCTTGGACTTCCATCACGTGGAAAATTTCCATATGGACAGGATCATTCTATTGAACGATTGCGACGAGACTACAAGATCAACACAAGAAAAAGTCAAGGTGAAGTGCCATTGATCGCAAAACAGATTATTGAGGGCAATTTAAAACTGGCAAGAGTAAAAAATATACAACCAACCAATCTCAAAACCTACTATGAGTTATCCATTGACGGGAATCATGTATTTGGCTTGCCCTCGGGTGTTCTGACTCATAACAGCAACCCCATGCCGAACTTCAGAGGTGTACGGCTCACCAACGCCCACGAAACGATGATCTGGGCCCAAAAGAAGCAGGGCGCGAAGTACACCTTCAACCATCACGCCATGAAAGCGTTGAACGAAGACCTGCAAATGCGCTCCGATTGGCGGCACTGGGAATTGCCCCTCGCCACCGGCAAGCAACGCGTCAAACACAACGGGACAAAGGCACATTCGACGCAAAAACCGGAAGCCCTGCTCTACCGGGTGATCCTCGCCTCGACCAAACCGGGGGATGTGATCCTCGATCCGTTCTTTGGCTCAGGGACGACGGGCGCGGTGGCGAAGAAGCTGGGACG
>NZ_JBXMTI010000097.1:0-10021 GCF_057083605.1 Candidatus Villigracilis sp.
CTGTGCAAGAATACCTATAGCGAGCTTGTCCGATTTACACTTGTTATCCTTATTCTTGTCTTTATTTTTCGAGGACGATGTAGATGCAGCCGGCGAGGATGGTGTGGGTGCTGGTTTTTTATTGCAAGCTACTGTTTGATCCAGCAGGGTATGACCCATGCTCTGATTCTCTCCCTTCAGTTGTCCACCCTCGTAATCTGCATTGTGTGGACTCTACAAGCCACCATGAAAAACCGTCAGCACCCAACGGCCCCTCAAGGACTCTCACGCCGCCAGACTCGATCTGTCCAAGATTTGTAGGCGCGATGGTGGGAGTCGTGGATACGGGTGTGGCAGTGGTACCCTCTGCAGATACAGTTTCGCCGCGGCGCGTTGCTCTCCCGAAAAGCAGGAAAAGCAGGCAGAAAAAGAGAATGACGAGGCCGCATATAACCAGTGTTCTTTGGTTGCGTGGATCGTTGCGGAATTTGGTTGGGCTGCCAAGAAAATTGGCGATGTGCTGTTTCATGATTCAGATTCTACATCCTATATCGCCAGGGTCTCCCTGCGGGTGAGCACATCGAAGGTTGGCACGTCCCCCAAGAGGTGCTGTTGTAAAAGGTTCGTTACTGCAAAACAAGGCCCAAATATCGACACGGTTCTCTAACGGCGAACCGTGTCGATATTAATCCACCCAATTTGTCCTTCATGAACTTATTTCTCCTATGGGATCAACTCGGCCGGCCTCTTTTCGGTCAAAGTGTTGGTTTTCAAATATGTCATCTGGATTACTGGTAAGTAAGCTCCAGAATTCAAGCGGAGGCATAAGGAGTAAATCCTTACGCAAATGCAATCTGCGCCATTGGGACCTCTTGTATAATCAATCTGTCGCGCCTTTTTTCTCCGAATGCGAGGTAAGTCATGGCAGGGCTAAAATATTACAAACTCGATCTACACACTCATACGCCAGCATCGAAATGCTACTTGTACAAAGACCAGACTGCTGAGGAAATTGTAGAATCGGCACTTGAAATAGGCCTAAGCGCAATTGCTATCACTGATCACAATAGTGCAGAGGGAATAGACAGTGTCAAGAAAGCAGCAGCTGGAAGGGGCCTTGCTATCTTTCCAGGGGTAGAAATCTCCCTAAACGAAGGTTATCATCTGGTTGCTTTATTTGATCCCCAGGTTGATCAAAAATATGTAGAGAATTTCCTCGGTCTGATCAAGATTACGCCGGAGGAATATGGGCGGTCTGAAACTCTTTGCAAAGTCAGTGTATATGAGGTAATTAAGTGTATTCACGATAGACATGGGTTGGCTATTCTTGCACATATTGACGGGCCCAAGGGAGCCTTTTACGAATTGGCTACTGCTGAGGAAGCATCAGGAAAAGTTAAAGTGCCGATCAGCTGCAGTAACCTATTTAATGATCCTAACTACGATGCGATAGAGTGTGTTCACGGGGTTTATCCAAAAGGATTTGATGCGGACCATCAAATAAAACGTTTGCCACCGATCTACCAATCTTCTGACAATCCTGATCCTGAAAAACCGACCAAGCATTCAAAGGCAGGGTTAGGAAAGTCATATAGTTGGTTTAAACTGGAATCCATTGATCTTGAAGGATTACGCCAGTGTTTTTCCGATCATGAAGTGCGCATTAAACTAAAGGATGAGGTCCGGGAATCTCCACATCCTCGGCTGATTAGCATGAGGATTGGCGAGTCTGGCTTTCTGAGAAACCAAACATTTGTTTTCCATGAGGGCCTGAACAGCATTGTAGGTGGTAAGGGTGTTGGAAAATCATTGGCAATTGAGTTCCTTCGTTTTGCCCTGGGGCAGCCTTCTACTGACAAGTCGCTTTTCGATGACCACTTGACCAAGCTGGATATCAGGCTTGAACAGAACAACCTGGTCGAAGTTGTTTATCAGATTGAAGATGGTACTCAATACAAAATCACGCGAACATTTCTGGGTAAATTAAAAGCGGATGGCGGGTTTGCAATGCGGGACGATGTACAGTGCGTCAACCTCGCAACGGGAGTTCCATTTACGGGCGACATAAAAGTTATGTTTCCCGTCTTGGCCTACAGCCAACTGGAAGTAATAAAGATTGCCGAAGATAAAACTGCCCAGTTGGAGTTGATTGATCGTTTCATTGATACTCGTGAGAAAGAACGGGCAATTCAAGATGCACGCCTCCAGTTGCGGGATAATGACCTGAAATTAAACAAGGCTATTCAAGCCAAGAGCAAACTGGATGCACTCGAACACGACGCAGCCACCTTGGAGGAGCAGATTGGGGCAATTGCACGGACGTTGTCTGATCCGCTGTTTGAGCAGATGAAAGTGGTTGAACGAAAAAACCAAGCCCTCGAGGAAGGGCTGGAGTTCTTCGATAGTTTACTTGCAAGAATAGATGACTGGCGGGACGAAATATCAGACCACCATGCTCCAGAGACGGAGGAAGCAGATGCTGATATCAAGGCACAATACGCCATTGCAGAGAAGACTCTAAAAGCAACAGCAGATGCGCTAAAGGATCTGGTCACCAAGGTAAAGGCTTCCAAAAAAGACAGTGAGACTATTGTCAAAAAATGGAAGCCTGAATACGAAAAGGTGGAAAAAGCATATCAAGCTCTGATAAAAGATATCGGTGGCGACCGCGAAAAGAAGGAGCGCCAACGAAAAACACTTGAGGCCCAGGTAAAGAAGTTAATCAAAGAAATGAAGGAAGCCAAATCCCTGGTAGCGGATTTGGATGACCTGCTCAAACAGCGTCATCAGTTACTTGACCAGCTTGAGATAGCCTATCGTGAATTCTATGAAGCACGCAAGGCCAAGTTTGACCAACTAACCGAACTCTCTGATCAAAAACTGAAACTTGATTTGCTTCATGCGGCTGACCGACAAGCCTATGAAAGTCTACTGAGTGAACTAGTCAGGGGTGGCCAGAATGCGCCCAGTACAGGTGACCGTCACAAGATAGCGATGGGGGTTGCGCCGCGTAGACTGGTGGATCTGGTGCTTAATCGCAATGCGCTGCAGTTATCCAACGAGGCTGGCATTACCCAAACCTGGGCGGAACGCACAATTGATAAACTATGGTCGGCTGAGGATTTTACTTTTGTGCTGGCGCTGCAGCATGATTGCTATCCTGTGGATGTGCCATCAATTCGATACCGAAAAGAAGGTGGTGTGTACGGTGAATTAAATGAGTTATCCGTCGGTCAAAAGAGCACGGCGTTATTGATTGTGGCTCTCTGCGATGGAAACATGCCAATCCTGATTGACCAACCTGAAGATGCACTGGATATTGTCTCAGTGTGGGAAGATATATCCAAAAAACTACGGCGGGGCAAAAACGGACGCCAGTTCATTCTGACTACTCATAATTCCAGTGTGGCGGTTTCATCCGACTCTGATCAGTTTATTGTTCTACAGGCGGGCGCAAATCAAGGTAAGATTACCCGTACGGGTGCCATTGATACCCAGAACATGCGCGATGACATTATTCACCATCTCGAGGGTGGCGATGAGCCCTACAAGTTGCGTGCTCGCAAGTACAATATCAAAGGGACAAATTAGAGACGCGATTGCCTTGCCTGTAAGTGGGCTTTGCGATTGCACCCCACATGGAACATGGCATACACCAATCACCTGCTATTCAATAACATCTTTCTCAAAAACCTGACGCCCAACCAGGATGAGCTGGCGGCGGCACGCCATCTTGTGCATAACAGTGCGCGGGATTGGTATTCTCGCGCCGATTTTTCGTCTCCTGCACAAATTGCACAGTCTTGGATTCAGCCTTTGCTCAATCAGCAGTCTCTTGACCTGGTGGAACTGGAAGCGGATGAGCGTGCCTATGTGTTGGTTGCACCGTGGGATCGTGGAACACCGCTTGGCTTGTGCTTCATCGCGCCCCACGAGGCTGACTTGGACGGATTTTCACCTGACGGCACTTTGCCTAAAGGTCAGCATTGGATGATTGAAGCAGTGAATCTGGCACTAGGTATGCCAAATATGCGTTGGGTGGTATTGACGAATGGAGTGCAGTGGCGATTGTTAGACGCTCAAGCGTTGCGACGTTATGAAGCGTTTCTCGAAGTGGATTTGTTACGCTTGCTTAATGGGGAAGAGGATGATTTAGCGGCATATCTGTTTTATCGGCTCTTGCGCCTCGAGGAGGCGTTCGAACGAGATCCTGATACGGGTAGGCATAAACTCGATGCGCTGTTGCAGGAGTCGGGGCGCGCGACCGAGGCAACTGAGTCCTATCTGAAGACCACAGTCAGCGATAATCTCGATACACCTGGCGGCGGGGATGGAATTATGGCGCAGTTGTGCATGGGCTTGGTGCGCGCAATTGATCCGCAGGGCACGAAATCCTTCACGGATGAAGAGCGTGAAGCCATCTATCGCGACGCCACTTATTTGCTGTATCGCGTGTTGTTCATCCTATATGCCGAAGCGCGTAACCTGCTGCCAATGGAGCGCGCCGATTATCAGGCAATAAGCCTGCAACGCCTGATCGATGAAGCTGCAGAACTCCGCGCCAGTCCCCAGCGGCTGGCAAAACCATCCACTAGTTTATGGAAGCAACTCTCCGCGCTGTTCACTGCGATTGAATTCAGCGATGAATATATTGGCATCCCTGCCTATAACGGTGGCCTATTTCAGAATGATGATAAGCCCTATCTTAGCAAGTACAAAATTCAAAATACCTATCTAGCCGAAGCGCTCTATGAATTGGCGTTCCTGATCATTGCCGATGATGACGCTCCCGCCGAGCGCATTGACTATCGCGACCTTTCTGTGCGGCACCTGGGTAGTCTATATGAAGGCATGATCGAATATCGCCTGTTTATTGCCGAGGAGCGCTTGCTCGCGCGGCGTGATAAAGATGGCAAAATTAAGTACCTCCCTGCCAAAGGCGAGAGTCGGAAGCCCACGGATGAGGTACTTGAAGTAGGCAAAGTTTACTTTGCACAAAGTCCGCATGAACGTAAGGCGACTGGAACACACTACACCGCTGAAGACTTAGTGGAGCGATTATCGAATCAGACTGTCTTACGGCTGTTGACCGAACGATGGAACGTTTTCGCCCCTCAGCTTGAGCATTGGCTCAGAGAGATTGAGCAATCGTCTGAAGCGGATCGTACCCGCTTACAGCGCCGTGTGGATGCCCAACTGGAAGAGTTCGTGCGCCAACAAGTCTTGACGCTTCGTGCTTGTGATCCCGCGATGGGCAGTGGACATTTTCTGGTACATATTGCCCACAAAATAACGAATTTCATTCTGTGGGTACTGACGCGTACAACCTGGACAAATGAATCCGTAAACCTTGCGCCTGATTATTGGCGACAACAGATCGTGGAAAACAGTCTATACGGCGTAGATATAAACCAGATGGCTGTGGAACTGGCGAAACTTTCGCTCTGGCTGGCGACCATGCAAGTGGGACGCCCACTCTCGTTCCTTGACCATCACTTAAAGTGGGGCAACAGCCTGTTGGGTACGCGGCTCGATGAGATTTTGGCGGTTCTTGCATACAGCGACCTGACTAAGACCACAACGAAATCGCGCGTTGCCGAGGAAAAGGGACAGTATGGTTTCAAAACCCTACCACAGGCAGTGCAAACTATTCATAACGCTAACGGATGGCTGGAGAAAATCACAGCGCAGGTTGTGACGCGCGCCGAAGACATCAAAATACAGGAATATGACTACGAAGAAGCCCAGCGTTTGCTTGACCCCTACAAAAAAATTGGTGATCTGTTAGTGGCACGCAAGATGGGCATGAAAATGAATGATGGTGAAATTGCCCTGATAGCCAAGGCACTTGAAACAGATACCGTATCTTTACTTTCGCAAGAACACCAGGAAACGCTCACGAAAGCCGAGGTCGCGCTCATCACCCAGCGTACGATGCACTGGGAGTTGGAGTTCTCACATATCTTTGGCGTTTCAGTAGAACAAAGCTCGGGATTCGACATAGTAATCGGAAATCCCCCATTCATAGGCGGTTCAGCGATTAGTGCTCAATTGGGCAACGGAATTTTGTGGTATCTCAAAAGTGCCTTCTCGATGTCCGAAAAGAACACTGACTTTGCAGCATACTTTTTCAGAAGAGGCTTTGAATTATTAAGTCTAGGTACCTATATGGGGTTCGTTTCGACAAATACTATTAGTCAAGGTGACACAAGGGTTACTGGGTTAATGCAAATTATTAAACAAGGTGGCGTTATAACCTATGCTGACCGATTTGTGAAATGGTCTGGAGATGCTTCGGTAGAAGTAAACTTGGTAGTTGTAAGTAAAAATGACACGTCATCTATCAAATCCTTAGATGGACAGCAAACACCCTATATATCATCATATCTGGACGACCTACCAGAATTTACTCCTGCACGATTGGTTCAGAATAAAGGGTTTTCATTCAACGGAGATTTTGTTCATGGGAAGGGATTTGTAATTACACCAGAAGAAAAGGCTGCCCTCATCCACAAAAATCGAAGCAATTCCGAATGCATCTATCCATTTCTAAATGGCTATGATCTCAATAATTCTACTGACCAAAAACACAGCAGATATATTATATGTTTTCATGATTGGACTTTTGACAAAGCAAAGGGATACCCTGACTTGCTGAAAATCATTGAGGAGAGAGTGAAGCCTGAGCGTGACCATGTAAAGAGAATAAGCCATAAGGTAAACTGGTGGTTATATGGTGATTATCGACGAGGGCTTAGAAAAGTAACTGCAACCATGACGCAAGTGCTGGCTAGGAGTGCGGTCAGCGAACATCACATGCTGAGTTTTGTGGACACTAATCAAATATTCAGTCATGCGATAGTTATTATTGGCTATGATACCTATTATCATCTTGCCGTACTTCAGTCTAGACTACATGAGATTTGGCTACGCCGCCAAGCCTCCACAATGCGTACTGACATTCGATATACGCCAAGTGATTGTTTCCAGACTTTCGCATTTCCTCAAGCGCCGTCAGCGAGTGCAACTACGCAGGCAGAACAGGCGGGGCAAGTATTTTATGAGCACCGTCAACAAGTCATGCAAGCTCGTCAACTAGGCTTGACCAAACTCTATAACTTATTCAATAATCTTGTCTGTCAGGATGCTGACATCATCGAAATGCGCCGCTTGCAAGCCGCGATGGATAAGTCCGTGTTGGCGTGCTATGGCTGGCAGGATATCGATCTGCGGCACGATTTCTATCCCAACGACCGCAAGAAAATCCGCTTTACGCCTGCGCCTGAAGCCCAGCGCGAACTGTTCACTCGTCTCATCGCTCTCAATCAGGAGATCGCCGCACGAGAGGCTGCTCAGGGGCTCGTGGTAGAAGGTGGTGAAGACGAAGAAAATTTGGAAGAAGAGTAGAATCAACGCATGAGTCAGCCCAATCTATTTGACCCTGACCGTTTGTCCCAGCCAGCTCCCAAAGAACAGGGTGTCGAATCAATTAAAATCCATAAGGATGTTCCAGGAATAACCTTGCAAGAAATCATCCCTGAAAAAGCGGCGCTCGAAGTCGTCAAGCATTATGAACCACGCTCCATGTACATTGGGCGACTATTAGCTGACTTGGAGAAAATTAATCCAGTGGGAAAAGTTATCAGCCGCAGTGAAATCGGCAAGACCATGGGGCTAAACACGGCGCTTTCAGAAGGTACCTTTGGCGCGATGAGTTACATGCTGCTGGTGGATACTCGTACTCATATAACCCCTTTCGGGCAGTTGATCAAAGACAAATCACCTTACCTCGACAACCAAGGCTTATTGTGGTTTTTACATTATTTGTTAGCATCCAATGCACAACTTGTATTGTGGAGTAATCTATTTGATTTTGTTTTTTATCAAAAAGATGAAGTCACGAATCAGGAGATTCTGGATACGTTTCGTGTGTTGCAGGGGCGTTGGTCAGCGAAAACAATCAACAATAAAATTCGTTCCGAAGCCAATGCGATTCTGAAAACCTACACAGAAGCCCTTTTTGCTCCACTCGGATTATTGAGCAAGGATGGCAAGGCGCTTTATAACGGTTATTGGAATACAGCAAATATCCCTATGCTGGTCTGGCTGGCTGTCATTTTAGCGTATCGCGATCGTTACTACGCTGGGGCAGCCTCTTTGGAGATTTCGCTCCTCATTAGTGCCCACTATAGCCCAGGACGCATTCTGCGTCAAAAAGAATCGCCGCTCCGTCAGGCGCTAGATCAACTTCATAACGCTGGTTTGCTCACCATTGAAACCCGCTCGGGACTGGACCAGGTACGGTTCAAAAATGAGACCGGCTGGTTCTCAGCAATCTCACGCCATCTCTCAGGAGAGATAGCATGAACTTCAATGTGTATCTGAGCCATCAAATGGCAGAAGATCGCAGGGCTTTTATCGTTCATTTTCCGGCGAAGAAAGGCAAGACTCAGTTTGCTCGCCGTATTTGCCAGGTGCGTAGCGATGCTTATTACCTTGATTTACAATTATATTTCCTTGAACATCCCGAACTCTCACTTATTGCGGATTTCGATTTTGAAATGTTCAGGAAATTTTTATTGGGCCTTAATGTCTTACAATCCATTATTGTAGTAGATAATCCGGATTTCTTGTTCAATACGTGGGATCGACAGCAGAAGAAAGAATTTGCCAACTGGATCAACCGAGGTTTGCGCTCGCCTAATCCCACCCAAAAGACATTTGCCTTTTTCTTGCAGGATGATCCTGATATTCTCTCCGTGGCCTTTGATGCAAATGTGCATCGTGAGCCACGTTTATTGTCTTTGAATTCCTTTGAAGTACTATAAGGTGTTACATCATGACCAAAATTGTTGATATCGTTGAATTCCATGCTGGATATGGTAATCAGGTTCGCCTTGTCTCATCTTTTTATAATGAACAAAGTGAAAATGATAATGCTGAGCACATTAGGGGCTACGTGCCGATTCGTTCACATCGAGAAGCCTTTTTGCAGCTTGCTCAGGCACAACTACCCAGCAAAGAGAACAAAGAAAAAGTCTTCATGCTTACAGGTAGTTTCGGCACCGGTAAGTCACATCTGTGTCTCATGTTAGCAAATTACTTTTCCCTCAAGTCAACATCTCTTGAAATGAAGGACTTTTTTGAGAATTGGGCGAAGCGCGACAAAATCGGCTCGGAAAAAGTGCGCAGTTGGCGAGGCGATGGACGTTATTTAGTAGTACCGTGCGACTTCTTACAGGAAACACGTCAATTTGAAGATGTCATCTTAACTGATATCGAGACTGCACTGGAGAAAGATGGCGCGACAAATATCGTTTTAGATTCCAAATTCAAGAATGCTTTACGACAAATTGAGGACTGGGAGCAAAGACAGGCGACAGGGCAACCTAGTGGAGTGTTTGAAGATTTCCTGGCATTTATAGGCGGCGATGATTCCCATAAGGAATTGCAAAAGCTCAAAAAGGACTTGGCACAAAACGAATCCACTGCAATGGATTTGTTCCAAGATATCTATCGGAAAGCCACTGGGCAACAGTTGTCGTTCCGTACTGATACATTACGTACAGTACTCAAAGATATGCTTACTAACTCGGCATTTAAGAAACGTTACAAAGGGATAGTGATTCTTGCTGATGAATTTGGCAACGCTCTGACCGAGGGGCGGGTTACCATGAGCGTGTTCCAAGGCTTTGCCGAAATGTCTAAAGATGGTATAGCCGGGATGCAATTAATTTTTGTCGGTACCGGACACCGTCGTTTTGAAGCCTATGGGGCTAATACCCCTATGCAGGTGGACTTCCGTGTGGTGCAGGATCGTGTCACCGAGGTCAGCTTACAAGCAGAGGAACTGGAGCAAATCATTGCAGCACTGGTTTCCCCTCAAACATCGACTCGGGAATGGAGCACGCTGGTTGTACAAAAAAACAACTGGCTGCTCACTCGGATGGCAAGCAACGCCAAGAAAATGAATCTCTTTGCCTATCTCAATGAGCCGGAGATACTGGAACAAATAGTAAAAAATATCTATCCTGTACACCCG
>NZ_JBXMTI010000098.1:0-24728 GCF_057083605.1 Candidatus Villigracilis sp.
CCAGGCGATTTTGATGAACCGCTTCAAATCGAACGATTAAGTCGGGTGTGTCCAAAAAGACCAAATCCACATTATCAAAACCATTGCGAGTCAAGTCTGCCAGGATGTCCAGTTTTTGAGAACGTAAAGATGAGTCGCGTGGATAAATACCAAGGTCTATGTCACTCTCAGCATGAGTCTTGCCATTGGCAACCGACCCAAATAAATATACAGCCTGAATGTCTGGATACTTTTTGAATATCTTTGGCAATATTTTCAAATCGGGAAAATTCTGTTTCATCTTTTTGATTTTACCAGCGAAGGACTTATTTCTTTCAACGTGATATGCAATAAATTCAACGTATTCTTCCAATCATCCACCTGCGAAACGCTGATGGGGGAGTGTGTGTAACGGTGCGGCACAGAGACCGAAACGACAGGCACACCTGTGCGAGATTGTTGAATTGCACCCGCGTTCGTGCCGCCCCCACCCGGCTGACGGAATTGATATGGGATCTTATTTTTAATGGCTGTTTCTTCAAGAAATTTTACGAGGCGTGGGTCATCAATAGTAGATGAGTTTGCCATGTAGATGGCAGGCCCCAGCCCAAGCCTGGTGTTGTAGGTATAGTTTTCATGTCCTTCAAAATCGGGCAGGTCACGCGCTGGCGTGGAATCGACGGCAATCGCCAGATCGGGGTTGAAATAATACCCCGCAACTTTTGCTCCGCGCAATCCAATTTCCTCCTGCACGCTAAAGGACAGACATAACTCGATATCCTTTGGAGCATGTTTCAATAGCTCGATCAAAGTCGCCACTCCAATTCGGTCATCAATGGATTTGGACATGATGGATGGGCCGACTCGCTTGAATTTTGTCGCGAAGGTGGCGCGATCACCTACATTTGCTTTGCCCTCGGGGCCGAGGTCAATACGCATGGCGTCAACTTCAATAGTATGTAAACGATCTTCCGCATTGGTCATGTGAATGGGCTTCGCGCCGATCACGCCAACTACATGCTCCTTGCCAACGATAACCTGTTTGCCAACCAAATGACGCGGGTCGATGCCGCCGACAGTTTCAAATTGGAAAAAACCTTCACCGTCATCAGCCACGATCATAAAACCGACTTCATCCATGTGGGCATCCAGCAGAACGCGCAAAGGTTTTTTGCCCGCGCCTTTTTTGAGCGCGAGCACACTGCCAAGCGCATCCACCTTTACTTCGGCGGCGTATGGTTTGATTTCCTCCAACACAATGCGCCGTACTTCGCCTTCATCGCCTGAGACGGCCATTGCATTGCATAATTTTTCAAGCAGGTTGATTTGTGTTTTGCCAATGGAAAGCATAATGTTACATTACCTTATCGAAATCTTCCTCGCTGAGCGGAGCGTAGCGCAGTCGAAGCGCGGGCGGCATGAATACATAAACTTTTATGCAACCTGTCCTTCGACTACGCCACACAACTGGCAGGAGCGTGTGGCCCCGCTCAGGACGAAGGGATTAATCCCAGACTATTCTTTCAATAAAATCCGCTTCAAGCGAAGCGATGAACTCAGCCAACAGGCGCCCTGCACGTTGAATATCCTTGATTGACACAAGCTCCACAGGCGTATGCATATATCTTTCTGGAATGCTTAGGAGCATGGTCGGAATGCCCTCGGCGATCAATTGCATGGCGTCTGCATCGGTGGATGAATATTCAGGCATCAGGTCATTTGCCACAGGGATTTCAATTCGTTCAGCAACTTCTTTAAAGCGTTTGTATAAAAACGGGTGAATACTTGGGCCGATCCCAAGCGTTACGCCTTTGCCAATCGGGAAGGTTTGATAGCCGCTTGCGCCAGTGCCTTTGCCGAAGGTCATATCCACTGCAATCGCAATGGTGGGCCTGATCTGAAATGCGGAGGTTCGCGCGCCGCCCAGGGTAACTTCCTCCTGGACTGACGCCAACGCCCACACATCCCAAATATGCGACTTAGCCTGCAATTCTTCGAGGCAGATGGTAAGTGCTGCGACAGATGCGCGATTGTCCAGCGTGTGACCGCTTACGCATCCACCTGACATTTCAACTGGTTCTGTGTTAAAGGCGACTCTATCCCCAATCCTGACTCGCTTCGAGACTTCGTTTGGCGTGAGGCCCGTATCTACCATAAGATATTTCAAGGGGATGACGCCACTGCCTTCACCTTCAGGTAGAAGATTGGCTGGCGGCATAACGATCACACCATATAGATCCTCTTCGCTCTCCGAAGCGTGGACAACAACGGGCGTGCCAGGCAGAACTCTTGAATCTATACCGCCAATGTTGGTAACGTAGAGGAAACCGTCCACGATGCGTGAGACCATGAGACCAATTGAATCCATGTGGGTGGCGATGAGCACGGATGGGCGCGGGGATTTATCAGTGGAGCGAATGCTTTTAGTTTGCGAACCCTTTTTCAGCGCATGAATTGAACCGAGGTTACTTCGCGTGAGTTTATCCACCAGCGGAGTCCACTTTTGTTCGATGAGATTCGCAACAGGAGTTTCATGTCCCGATAAACCTGCAACCGATATGATTGATTTGAGAAATGGAAGAATGTCGGTCATGTTTAATTGAAGAAGACCCTAAAGGTTTTCATAATGATCGGATTTGCTGATTTCAAAGGAAACCTTTAGGGTCTCATCATTATCCACCAAAGGCTGTTGGGGATGCGGTAGGTGTGAAGGATGGCGTTTGTGTGGGTGTGTTGGAAGGCGTTTGCGTTGGCGTGTTGGAAGGTGTTTGCGTGGGTGTATTTGACGGCGTTTGGGTTGGCGTCCGCGAGGGTGTAATTGATGGTGTGTTCGTCGGCGAAGGAGATATGGTAGCTGTGGCCGTAGTAGTAGCCGTAGGTGTGGGTGTTACGGTAAATGTTGGTGTGTTTGTAGCTGTGAATATCAGTGGAGTCGGACTGAGGGTTGGAGTGCTGCTAATTGTTGCTGTAGCCGTGGGGGTGACAGTTGCGCGTACATCTGGGGCAAATGATAGTGCAATAAATCCAGCACAATAGCAGGGGATGGTGGCAATGATGACCGCGAGGATTCTCATGCGGCGACGTGTGCGGGGTGTGTCGGAATCTATCATATTGCTTCGATTATAATCCATCATCATGATTCCCCTTCATCTACGCATTTCAGGCTTTTTATCCTACCGAGACCCGGTAGAGTTGGACTTTAATTCATTCGATCTTGCATGTATCTCTGGAAACAATGGCGCGGGGAAATCATCCCTGTTGGATTCGATCACATGGGTTTTGTTTGGCGAGGCACGTGGGAAAAGCTCGGATGTCATCAACCTAAACCAGGATGTGAAGGCCGCAGAAGTGACATTGACTTTTTCTTATGAGAATAACATTTATCGTGTGCAAAGAACGCTGCCGCGCGGCAAGAATACTGTGCTTGAGTTTCAAGTGCTGGATGACGGACGACAGGGTGCACAAAATGGCCCAAAGTCCATAGTCAATGGTCAATGGAAACCATTAACTGAAAAGACTACCAGAGATACCCAGGCGCGGATCGAACAGACTCTACGACTCGATTACGAGACCTTTATCAACGCATCCTTTTTTCTACAAGGTAAGGCGGACCAATTCACGCAAAAGAAAGCCAGTGAACGCAAGACTGTGCTGAGCACTATCCTTGGGTTGGAGATTTGGGATACATATAAGGAACGCACGGCTGAAAAGCGTAAAGCCATCGAAAACGAAGCCACTACAATTGATGGGCGTATCGCAGAGATTGATGCAGAACTTGGCGAGGAAGATGCGCGCAAATCCCGTTTGAAGGAACTCGAAAGCGGTCTTGTTCAATTGACATCCGCACGTTCAGCGCAGGAAAAGATCCTGGAAAATATCAAACAAACTGCGGCGGTGTTGAACGAGCAACGTAAATTGGTAGATACCTTGTTGAAGACACTTGAAAATTCACGCGAATCACTTGCAGGTATTGAATTGCGCCTTGCACAAAAGTCGTTGGATCATGCCAAATATGCCGACCTGATGGGCCGCGCGAAGGAAATCGAATCCGCGTACAAGGCGTGGCAGAAGGCGCGCGCTGAAGTTGAAAAAATGGATCAGGTCGCAGCGCAATTCCGTGAACAAGATGAAAAACGCCAACCCCTGCTGCGCGAGATCGAAGTGGAAAAGGCAAAACTGGAACAGGAACGTGATGGTTTGGATGATCAGTACTCAGTAATTAGTGATCAGTTAGTAGTGATGGATGATCTTGAAAAGCAAATCGCTGAGGCGGAAAAATCCTTGAGCGAAGTTGAGACGAAGATTGAGGAACGCAATGACTTGGAAAGCAGGCGAAGTGAAGCACGTGAGCGATACGCGGCATTGAAAGCCGAGAACGAAACCCTGCGCAGGGAAATGGATGAATTCAAAACCCGCATCGAATCGCTGGAGAAAGCAGAGGGCGCAACCTGCCCATTATGCGGACAGGAATTGAGCGAAGCCCATCGCAAATCCACGCTTAAGGAATTGAATAAGGAAGGCAAACAAAAAGGGGATCGGTTCCGTGCGAATAAAAAAGAGATCGAAGACATCGAAAAAGAAATTACGGATTACGAATTGCGAATTTCGCAATTTGCCAATGTAGAAAACGAACGTCTCAAACACTCAAATTCAATTTCGCAGCTCACCGAGCGCACTGAATCCCTGCGGGCGCTTGCCAGGGAGTGGAAGCTCATTGGTGAAAAGCGTTTGAAAGAAATTACAAGATTGTTGGAAAGCCGCAAGTATGCCAATGAAGCACAAAAGGAACTCGCCAAGTTGGACAAGGAACTTGCCAAACTTGGTTATGACATCTCCGCGCATGACGAAGCCCGCAGGCAGGAGATCGAAGGCCGCAGCGTGGAAGAAGAATACAGTAATCTAAAATCTGCGCGTGAAGTGAGTAAGCAGATCGAAGGCGAAATTGAAAGCCTGAAGTCGGAAATGAAAAACCGCAAGGCTGAGGTTACCAGCCAGGAAAAAGATCATAGCAAAGCCGCGGCTGTGCTCGAAAATGCCGAATCACAATTACCAGACCTGGATGAAGCGGAGCGCGAATTGTTCCGCTTGCGTGAAGATGAAAACCAAAGCCGCAGTGAATTGGGCGGCGCCGAACAAAAGGTGAAGGCACTGGATACATTGCGCACGCGCAAAGCGGATTACGAAATTCAGCGCGAGGGACTAAATCAAAAAATCGCGCATCACAAATCGTTGGAGCGTGCTTTTGGCAAGGATGGCGTGCCCGCGCTTCTGATTGAACAGGCACTTCCGCAAATTGAGCAAAAGGCCAATGACCTGCTTGACCGTTTGAGCGATGGCCAGATGTCGATTCGCTTTGTGACACAGGAAGCCTATAAAGATAAAAAACGTGACGACTTAAAGGAAACGCTCGATATTCAGATCAGTGATTCGGCGGGCACGCGCGATTATGAAATGTATTCAGGTGGCGAGGCCTTTCGAGTCAACTTTGCGATTCGACTCGCACTTTCAGAGATCCTTGCGCAGCGCAAAGGCGCACGTTTGCAAACCCTCGTGATCGATGAAGGCTTCGGCTCACAGGATGTGCAGGGCCGCCAACGGCTGATCGAAGCCATCAACATTGTCAAAAATGATTTTGCAAAAATCCTGGTCATCACGCATCTGGATGAACTCAAAGATGCATTTCCCAACCGAGTTGAGGTTGAAAAGACAGAGCGGGGAAGCACCGTCAAAGTTATATAACAATAAACAAAATTCGTGATGCGTAATTTGTAAATTGCGTATTGCGAATCACGCATTCTTGTCATGCCTTACTTCATCACATCCACAATTTTTTTCATTCTCGGCCTGCTCATTATTTATTGGGTTCACAACCAATATCATCTTGATATCGTTGTCACGCCTGTGCCACCTCCAACCCCTTCGGGCGCGCCGCTCATTTCCATTTGCATCCCTGCACGTAATGAAGAAAATAATATTCGTAAATGTGTTGAATCTGCCCTGAGGCAGGATTACCCAAATCTCGAAGTCATTGTTTTGGATGATCGCTCCACTGATACGACTCTGACTCAATTAAGAGAGATCGCATCCCGTGACTCTCGCCTCATCCCAATCAGCGGCTCAGACTTACCCGAAGGCTGGGCTGGCAAACCTCATGCCTTATACCAAGCCTCGGCAGTTGCCCGCGGCGAATGGCTGTGTTTTGTAGATGCGGATACTTTCCTCGAATCTCAAGCCCTCTCCTCCTGTTATGCCAAAGCCATCGAAACAGAGGCCGATCTATTTACAGTCATGTCTGAGCAGATACTGGGTTCGTTCTGGGAAAAAGTTATCATGCCATTGGTGATGACAGCGCTCTCAGTCGGATTCTCGCCGCGCAAAGTCAATGACCCGTCCCGCCGCGACGCGGTTGCCAACGGACAATTCATCCTGATCAAACGCAGTGTTTATGATGCAATCGGCGGGCATGAAAAAATTAAAGATCAAATTGTGGAAGATAAAGCCATTGCTGAGCAAGTGAAGTGGAATGGATATCATCTCGTGGTAGCAGACGGTACACGAGTCGTGAGCACACGCATGTATACGTCTCTTTCAGAAATGTGGGAAGGCTGGACGAAAAATATTTATCTCGGTTTGCGAGATCATCCAGCTATGCTATGGCTCGGTGCATTCGGTGCGACACTTGCCTTGATCGCCGCGTTATTCCTGCCCATTTGGCCTTTGCTTGGGTTGAATTGGTATCTCAAAGGCGGCGGCTGGATGGCAATTGGCGTAGTCATAAAGTCATTGATCGTTTGGAGCTTTTTGATCTACGCCCGCGCGAAGGTGGCACACGGAATGAATATTTCAGCATGGTATGCGCTGGCCACTCCGCTCGGGGCAGGTGTATTTGCCGCCATGATGTTGACCTCCGCATGGAAGGTGATTTCAGGCAAGGGCGTGATCTGGAAGGGGAGGACTTATCACAGCACATAAGGATTGGAATAGCATTCTCTGTCATGCAAAACCAAGTAATTTCGTCATTGCGAGCCACCGCTCTTGTACTTTGGCGGCGAAGCAATCTCCATCGCCTGTGGGATTGCTTCGGGCAAAAAAACAAGAGCGCCCTCGCAATGAAGGATATACAGTAGAGAAAATAAAAAGATATGAAAAAAGGAAACTGAGAGGTATGAAAAGAATATGGATGTTCGTTTTGGTGGGGATGTTGTTATTGAACGCGTGCGGTGTTCCAAAAAATGACCTGATCGAAGCCAGCAATTATTGGGCGCGTTCGGGGGTGAAAGACGGCACCAGTGCAGCTTACATGCTGATCGCCAATGGTACGTCACAGGATGATGAATTGATCGGCATCTCATCTGATCTGGCCGCGGCTGTGGAGGTCCATCTAAGCCAGATGGGTCTTGATGGTGTGATGCAGATGCTTCCGCAGGAATCTGTGGTGATTGAGGCAGGTGGTGAATTGGAGTTGAAGCCAGGCAGCTATCATATTATGCTGATCGGCCTTAAGCAGGATTTGAAAGTGGGCGACAATATAACGCTGATACTTCACTTCAAAAATTATGAAGAGATAACTTTGACTGTCCCTGTGAAAGATGCCGCAGATATGGGCGGCTCTGGCATGGATATGACGCCATAAGAGTTCGTACTCTTGCCACTACATCTTCTTTTTTCCACCTCACTACAAATCGTAATGAGGTGGTTTTGTTTTGGGCATAACATGCTTGGGCGTGGCGAATTCATTTATGTTGTATCAGGCATGAGCGGGAAGAGACGCGAGGGTCATCATAATTGGACAATTCTGATGATATTGACTGAATCAGGTATTGATTCTCAATGGCAAATTGTGATAAAAGTTACAAGAAATTCCTCTACTGTGCTTTATATTAAGCGTACGTTAATTTATGAGAGGTCAGCCTATGTCAAAGATTCCTATCATTGCCATTGCAATTGCGGTCATAGCGTTGGGATATTTTGCGTTTGTGACCGATGCCGCCTCCTATGGAGGTAGCGCCCCGGAAACTTGTGCCAATTGTCATTCGATGGATTCACAATATGAGAACTGGTATCACGGTGCGCACGAGAATTGGGCAAAGTGTACTGATTGCCATTTGCCGCATGATAATTTCGTTGTGTATTATGCCGAGAAGGGCAGGCAGGGCATGAAAGATACCTATGCCTTTGTAACGGGGAATATTCCCGTGATGATTCGTGCCAGTGATGAAACCAAAGAGATTGTGCAAGCCAATTGCATACACTGTCATGAAGATTCAGTGGAAAATATTGTGATGGGTGAGCAACCCTTTGACCGCTATTGCTGGGATTGCCATCGCGAGGTTGCACACAGCGCACGCGGCGCTTCAGGCGTGCCTTATCAAGATTCAAGTTTCTATCCTACCAAGTAAGGAGAATGATCCGATGAAAAATTACACTACACTTATTCTGGCTGGCCTTGTTATTGTTTTGGCTGTTGCGCTGGTCGGCGTTTTGACTTATGTGAAGAATCAACCTGCGGAAGTACGCACTGTTGAGCCCCTGGTCGAGATCGCCCCCATGGAACCTGATTCGTCATTGTGGGGCGTGAACTTCCCCAACCAGTATGATACGTTGATGAAGACCAAAACCAATAACGTTGATACAACCTATGCGGGCTCTTCACAATTTTCCTGGCTGGAACGCGACCCGCGCCAGGTGATCCTATTTGCTGGTTACCCCTTCAGTAAGGATTACAACGATGATCGCGGACATGCCAATGCGCTGGATGATGTGCGTGCCACCAAGCGTTTGAACTTGAATGATGAAGACCCCAAACATACGCCTGCCACATGCTATTCCTGCAAATCATCGGCCAACCCTGGCTTGTGGGATGAACTGGGCATGGAAGCCTATGACGCCATGACATTCAATGAAATGACACCCAACATCAATGAATCAATTGGATGCGCCAACTGCCATGAAGCCGGAACCATGCGCCTGATCGTAACCAACCCCGCGCTCGAAGAAGCACTTGAACGACAGGGCAAGGATTGGACCACCTTCACCCGCCAGGAAATGCGCACGGTTGTGTGTGCGAACTGCCATGTTGAATATTATTTCAAGGGCGATGGCAAGTACCTGACCTTCCCTTGGGATAACGGCACAAAAGTTGAAGAGATTATCTCGTATTACGAAGAATTAGGTTTCAAGGATTGGGTCTATCCCGAAACAGATACACCCATGCTCAAGGCCCAACACCCTGAGTATGAATTCTTTACCGCTGGTTCCACACATTACAATGCCGGTGTATCCTGCGCCGACTGCCACATGCCGTACGTCCGCGATGGCGCAAGCAAATATTCATCACATGATGTTCATAGCCCATTGCTTAACCCTGAGCAGGCTTGCGGTCAGTGCCATACCGATACAGAATATGTGATTGGCCGTGTGGCCAGTATTCAACAGCAAGTTGCTGAGACAAAGATCGATACGGAAGATGCGATCATCGACGCCATCAACGCCATCAAAACCGCCGTTGCTTCTGGAAATGCTGATACAGCCCTGCTTGATGAAGCCCGCAAACTGCATCGTGAAGCGCAATTTATGTGGGATATCGTTTCTGCCGAAAATAGCACAGGGTTTCACAACCCTGAATACGCACTTGAGGTTCTCGCCAAATCCGCCAACCTTGCACGCCAGGCTCAAATGCTGGCCGCGCAATCTGTAGGAGATACGTCACTACTGGCGACGGACACATACTATCCTGCTGAAGAAACGGCTCCGTAATTAATAATGTAGTAACGTTCGTGAAGCGCTCCCCGTCATTTCTGGCGGGGAGCTTTTTCAATGGGAACATTTTCTAAAATGGCATCGTCAATTGAGAATAAGGAGAAAAAATGAAAAAGATTATCTTATTGGCGCTCGCCCTTGTCCTCACTGCCTGCTCGGTTGGAGCATCATCTGAACTCGATAAGAACCTTGCCAAATGGAAGGCTGCAAATATCACACATTATCGTTACAGCCTCTTCATCGGCTGCTTTTGCCCATTTAGCGACGACATGCCGCTGACCATTGAAGTGAAAGATGGTGAAGTCGTTTCGATGACTCGCGTTGATGGAACCCCTGTCGACCCGTCAGATTTATCTTACGATGTTTACGAATCCTACGCGACGATAGACCGCGTCTTTCTTGAACTGGAGGCTGAGATTGCAGGAGGGGCAGACGAGGTCACTGTGGAGTATGACCCAACTTACGGCTTTCCTGTCAACATCGCCATTGACCAGATCAAAGAAGCGATAGACGATGAACTCTCGCTCTATATCTCAAATTTTGAAGTGTTGGAATAAACAATTAAAACATAACTCACCCCAAGATTAATCTTTCGTGGGTGAGTTTGTTTTTAAGAGCAAAGCTGGACGCAGATGAACGCAGAAAGCGCGGATTCTTTTTTGAATCCGCGTTCGTCCGCGTCCTATATTAAATTTTGGGCTAATTGTGTTTTACGAATCCAGCCATTGGCTGAATATCTCTTTGTCGGCCACCTGGATGCGCCGATCTTCCATTTTGATCGCCCCGCTTCTTTCCATTTCCTTTAATGAACGCGCCACCACTTCCCGCACAGTTCCCAGCCTTGCAGCGAGTTGCTCCTGCGTCCAGGGCGGCCCAGATTTTTCCTGGGGCAGTTCGGAGATGAGTCGCGCAAGTCGGTGGGTGACCTGATAAAAGGCCATCTCGCTTACCATCCGCACCATGCCGCGTAACATTTTGCCAAAATTCACCAACACCTTTTGCGCGAAGGCAGGGTGAGCCATCACGAGTTCATGAAGCTTTTTGCTGCTGATCACCCAAACACGGCAGGTTTCCAGCGCCTCTACATTGACGGGGTTTGTCCCTTCATCAAATGCAGGCACTTCAGCAAATGTATCGCCTTCCTGCAAAACGCGGACAATATACTGCCGTCCCTGAGGCGAGAGTTTGAATATCTTGGCGCTGCCCTGTTCAACGATATGCAGACCGTCGCATGGGTCATCTTCCCAGAGCAATACATCGCCGCGCTGATATTCGCGCAGGATCATATGTTCAGCGATTTCTTTGAGCATATTTTCTGTAAGATCATCAAAATATACATTTCCCCGCAATATTTTAATTCTTTGTTTTAAGTTCGTTTCAATCGATCTCATGGCTGGGGTTATATATTCTCGCCGAGCAGAACCTGGTCTGCGCCGCGATCTATCTCCCAGGGATAAACTATATACGCATCGGTGGTGGCCGCATAATAATCAGGGCGTACAGTGCCAAACAAATTTCGATAAGGGTTGAAATGCAAAACACAAGTCTCAGGGAATCCGCCAGCTGCAGAAACACGGTTCTTCACGGCTGTGATGGTACGCCCTGAACCCCAAACGTCATCTACGATCAAGGTTGGGCGTCCGCGTAATTTATCTTCTGCGGGGAATTGAATGAATTCAGGCCATGCCATGAAAGCGGATGATTTCTGGCTTTCCATTTGCGCGGGAAAATCCACTGCGGCGGTGAGGATGTGGGTGATATCCATGGCTTCGGCCAGCAGACCGCCAGGGATGATCCCCCCGCGCGTGATCAATACCATCGCTGTAAATTCGCGTTGGAATTGGGGAACAAGATGGTCGATCAATTTATCCAGTTCTTCCCAGGAGATCATTTCGCGGCGGGGTTCAGATGGCATGGTTGTATTCCTTATCAATTTGAGTGGAAAAGTTATCAGTTGGAAAAAGCTTTGTTACGCCAGAGCAGCTGCGAGCGGAGCTGGAGCCGCAACCTGTATCGAGCGTCCCTCTACTTGGGCAACTTCCACGTCACGCGCCCATATGTAAAGGCAGGTGTGATAAGCGGTGCTGGTGTAGGAACTGAACAGGCTGGCAACCATCACGAAGCTAAAGAAGATCAACGCGCCGAGTGCAATGCCAATGACCAAAATGACGGTGCTGCTGCCAGCTACATAAGCGATGCCGCCGCCGATGGCAATGGCCAATACAAGGCCTATCATGGCAAATACAAAACCGATCAGCCCTGTTACAAAGCGCACACCTACGGTGCTGATACCGATCAGCAAAAGATTTTCCTTTGTGATCTTCACGATGCGAGCTAGGCCGTCTTCGAGATTCAGATCATCAATGACCATGGCGGGCAAAACCAGAAGCGCGGCTTCGGTCCACAAGGCTTCAACAGCCCTCATGGCGGTGCGCAGGATGCTCCCCAAAACATTATTTTTTCTGTTGCTATTCGCCATGTTTCGCAGGATGCCCACCAAAGTGGAAACCGCTGCGAGCGTGAGAATATCAACGAAGTCGCGGCGGACGATGGCCCAGGCTTCACTCATGCGCCCGTCACCTTTGGTGAGGTATCCATAAATAAGATGAATGGTCATGGCTGAAAAAAGATAAGTTACTGTAAATTGAACGAACATTAAGCCAGCGCCAAAAATGCCCATGATGATGCGCCCGAGCTGGCTATCACCCAGCAGAACAGCAGTAATGATAATGGGAATAATGCCGATGACTGAAATAATCATCCCAACAATCAGGGCATAAACGGAAGGTTTGAGCAGATCTTTGTCTTTGAAAGCCATGCTCCAGGCTTGCTTAAGAAAATTCCAACCTCGTGAAAAACTTTGCATAATTTATGCTCCTCTTTGTATAATGCGCTGATTATAGCAAACTTATCGGGTCAATTTCAATTCGCCAATCAGTTAATTTTATATCCCTCAACAATGCAGCGGGGTCAGGTGAGCGCACGACAATTTGCCAGCGATAGAGGCCATCCACTTTTGAAAAGAAGGATGGAACGGGCCCGATCAATTCCGTTTGACGACGACCCTCCGCTTCGATCTTGACCTTGAGCCTGACCGCTAATTTCTGAGCCTCTTCCTCCGCTTTGACATTGTCCGCGTGGCGATATTCCAGGCGTGCCAGTTTCGCAAAGGGAGGATAGCCCAAATGCTTGCGATAATCCAGCTCGCGTTCATAAAATCCATCCACATCATGCCCTGCAGCATGTTGAATCGCGTAATGCTCGGGCATGAAGGTTTGTAAAATGACCCTGCCTCCACGCGAGGAACGTCCTGCTCTGCCTGCAACTTGTGTGAGCGTTTGGAAAACTTTTTCACTTGCAAAAGGATCGGGCAGATTCAAACCCACATCCGCTAGCACAATGCCAACCAGAGTGACCAGAGGTAGATCCAGACCTTTGGCGAGCATTTGCGTGCCAACCAGTACATCGGCTTGATGATTTGTAAAATGAGTCAGGATGATCTCGTGTGCATCCTTTTGACGGGTGGTATCCCAATCCCAACGCAATGTGCGCGCCTGCGGAAACATGGATTTGATATCCGCTTCCACTTTTTCACTCCCCAAACCATATTCTCGAATTTGGTCACTGTTGCATTGCGGGCACTTGCTCGGCCTTTTGCGGGTGTAGCCGCAATGATGGCAGAGTAGGTCAAAAGATGCTGACGTTCGACCTTCGACTTTTGACCTTTGCCCTTCGACATGCATTGTCAATGGATTTTCGCAATTGGGGCATTTCAATACATGTCCGCAATCACGGCAAAAGATATAAGTAGCTGTGCCTCGGCGGTTGAGGAAGATGATGGCCTGCTCATTGCGTGAGAGCGTCTCGGCTAGTGATTCGGCTAAACTGCGCGAGAAGATTCCACGATTGCCATTCTTGAGTTCCTCGCGCATATCCACTACTTGCACAGGTGGAAGATTTGAGTCGGTGACGCGCTTCGGTAATTCCAATTTTTGGATGCGTTCGCTTTCGGCTTGAAATCTTTGCTCCACAGTTGGCGTGGCAGAACCCATTACACAGACTGCGCCGCATAAACGCGCATAATCCTGTGCGGCGGTCACTGCGTTGTAATATGGCGGATCGGCTTGATAATATGAACTATCATGGCATTCATCCACAACGATCAGGCCGATATTGGGCAAAGGTGAAAACAATGCAGAACGCGCACCGATGATGACATTTAGTTTTCCAGCACGCGCCCGCCGCCAGGTATCATACCTTTCGCCTTCCGATAATTTTGAATGCACCAGCCCCACCTGCCCGGGGAAGCGCGATAAAAATCGCCGCACTGTTTGCGGCGTAAGTGCGATTTCAGGAACTAAAATAATTGCCTGCCTGCCATTCTTAATCACATCTTCTGCGGCGCGTAAATAAATTTCAGTTTTGCCTGAGCCGGTAATTCCATATAAAAGAAATGAGTGATGGGTACCGAGTGACGAGATGGATTGTTTGATTTCCTGGAGTGCAAGCGACTGTTCGGAGGTGAGCGCTAACTCTTCGCTTAATACTTGTTTCTCAATCTTCCCCAACGGGTCTCTGAAAATTTCATTCTCAAACAATCGGATCAATCCGCGTTCTTCGAGTTCCTGTAAATCGGCCAGGTTGCAGCCTGTTTCAGCATAGACCCATGATAGGTTGATCGCATCAGGTTGTTGGATGAGGAATCGCAATGCGGCTTGACGACGGGCCAGAGTCTGCTTGGTGGAACCGAGCGAGTCCATTTCCGCTTCAGCCGCTTCAGGCTTAACCGACAGTTGAGCAACGCGAATGTGCTTTGGCCTCACCCGAGGCGGGGGAAGAACATTCTTTGTGGAAAGCACCCCCTTTTTTACCAGCATGTTTGCGGTCTTGCGCCAATCCACTTTAGCGAAGTGGGAGTCGATTTGCCGTCCACGTAATGTGCCGCGTTCACGAAGTAAAGTCACAAGGCGTGTTGCGACCTTGGATGTTTGATCTGAGTAATTCGTAATGCGTAATTCGTAATTGATGTCTGCTTGTTGGGATAAGCCTGTGGGAATCATCAGCCCTACGATGGCAGCTAGGGGATTCAGCGTGGACTCTGCCAAACGAAGGGCGAGGGCAATTTGCGGCGGAGTCAGAACGGGGGCAGGGTCGAGCAGGTCAATGATCGGTTTGAGATTCGGTATGGAGGATGAATCTGTCAATTCGATGACGATGCCCTGCACCGTCTGATTGCCAAATGGTGCAACAACCAAACAACCCGGCTGGATTTGCGAGACGAGTTCGGTTGGGGTTGTGTAATCGAAGATACCTGAGATGGCGGGGATGTTGACGGCGAGGCGGGCGAACATGAGTTGATTATAAGGGGAGTTTTAGGACTCCGCTCATTGGGTTCGCTTAAGCCGTGAGATTCTGGATTCCTTTGTGATGACCAGCGCACCATAACCAACCACAGACGAGTAATCTTTTGTAACATCGCCTGAGGTGGCGTAATTTAATATCTGGACTTTGTTAGCGCCGAGTTTTTGCGAGGCCCATAAAGATGCCGCAACTGCGGCGTGGCCACATGCAAAACCTTTACCGGTATGTTCGGCTTCAAAAATGGAATTGGGATCGAATGATTCCATGCAGGTGAGCATTTCATTGTCGAAAATGTGAGCGGTCTGCTGATCGTAAAAATGGGAGAGGTCAGTAGATGCAACGATGATGGCATTTTTCTTTTTGAGCGTGCGTGCCAATGCCATCCCCAGTTTTTTGGCAACGTTCTCTTCCTGTGCATGGATCATGATCGGCAAAAGTTTAAAATCGTTTTTGAGAACGCGCTGTAAAAAAGGAAGTTCGATTTCAAGTGAATGTTCCTTGTCGTTCGGGATGGGGGAGATGGGAATATCGAGATTTTTTTGCAGCTCTGCCAGCGCCTCTTGATCCACTTCGACATTACCAAGCGGTGTGGCGTAAGCTTGATGGCTGGTGGTAATGAGTTGATAGGGTGCGAAGCTGTGAAACGGAGAAAGGATGGCGACCAGGTCGGGGCTCAGTCCGCGAAGCGTGGCAAAGGCGTGGGCGGCCACGCGGCCAGAATATTTATGCCCTGCATGGGGGGCGATCACGCCGATCAACTTGCCTTTGATTTCAGGAAGTTTAGCATCCGCGAGATACTCATCCACAATAGCAGCGAGGGAGGTTGGCACCGCCTCGTACCATGTGCCTGCTATCGGAGAGGGACGGATGTTGAGCGCGTTCACGAAATTATTGTAGCATATTGGGAATCAAAAACCGAGGCCCTTGTGAGCCTCGGTTTGTATAGCGAATTCTTTTTATCCCTAGGGAATATAGTAAGAATTGATGGCATTGTTGATGGTATCCAATATTTCCTGGTCGGCATCATTTACCCATCTGGCTGTCAACAATAGGAAGGTTTTACGGTCACTCCCTCGAACTTCAAAGTAGGAGACGCCAGAATAGTCACCGCCTTTCGAAGTCCATTCAAGGCGTTCGGAGCCATCCTGCATGATCTGGTCGCTGGAGACGCGGATATCGCCTTCCTTGCCTGTATAGCTATAGTAGGTATTTATCAGATACAGTGCAAATACGGTGCTCTGCGTATTGTTGATGGCATCTCCATCGTTGTAAACCAGGCTCTCAATATCGGCAGAAACTTCATCCGGGGAGGTGAAGGTGTCTGTGTAAAGCACATCACCGACATTGTGTTCATAATACCAGTCACCAGGTAGATCGAATGCGAGCAGGTTGTTTTCATCCACGAAGGTGACGAGATCTGAACTGGTGCCGCTCTGTTGTGCCGGATTGCCCTGCGGGTTCTGCGGGGCGCCAATGGCGGGGTTACCCTGCGGGCTTTGCGGAGCGCCGGTGGTTGGCAAGAGGGCAGCAGTGGGAAGAGGCGCGCTGGTTGGAGGAGGCGGGTTGGTTGGAACAGTGGTGGGAGTGGGAGCTGCGCCGCCATAACAAGCCAAGCTTACTGCCAATAATAACGCAACAAAAACAAAGATCATACGGTAATTTGATTTCATATGAATATCTCTCCTGTTCTTTATGAAAAAATGAAATTTTCCGCAAGCATACTTCATAAATTATTAAATCGGAAGGTACACAGGTCATGGTGGCAGGTTTTCTAATGTTGAAACTGCATTTCAAAAAATATGCCCCTTGCATATGCTTCCGCTATCATGCTATTATGTCCGGGTAATACTGTTGATAGGGCAAGCTTTTTTGTTTTCTGCTTATTGGAGGCATTCATGAATAAGTCAAAGATCGGAATCCCGGTGGTCATTGCCATCATTGCCATTTGTCTGGCAGTTGTCTGCTGTACTGTTGTATTGCTTTATTTTTATGGTGATGCGCTGATCAGTGCATTGGGAGGCTCTTCGCCGATTCAGCCAGATATTCCGGGCCAGCCCATCGTCCCTTCTGATACATCCAACCTGCCGGAGTGGACCATCATCGTCTATGCAGATGCGGATGATGAAATTCTGGAAAGTGACATATGGTTTGATGTTAACGAGATGGAACTTGTCGGATCAAATCCGCAAATGAATATCGTCGTTCAACTGGACCGCGCCGTGGGTGGATTCAGCCAGGATGGTGATTGGACGGAGACCCGTCGTTATCTCATAACCCAGGATAATGATCTTAATCAGATCACATCCCCAGTCGTTGAAAATACCGGTGAAGCGGATATGGGGAGTCCGCAGACCCTGATCGATTTTGTTACCTGGTCGATCCAACATTATCCCGCTAAAAAATATGCGCTGATCATGTCCGACCATGGCAGCGGCTGGGCGAACGGATTCTCTGATCTCTCCTCCGGCAACACACTTTCCCTGCCTGAGATCACCGATGCGATTGCGCAAGTCCAGCAGACGATGGGCGGGCAGAAATTTGAGATCCTTGGCTTCGATGCCTGTTTGATGGGCATGATCGAAGTGTATGGTTCGCTCTACCCATATACGAATTACATGATCGCCTCGGAAGAAGTGGAGCCAGCCACAGGTTGGGCTTATGCCGCCTGGTTGGAGAAACTTGCCCAAAACCCGGCTGTGGGTGGACGCGAGGCATCACAATTTATCGTCTCAACTTATATTATTGAAGACACCCTGCTGACTTTAAGCCGCTCATCCGCTGAAATTACGGAATTTGAATCTGATACTACACTGAGCGCCATTGAGAGCGCGCGGGTGCCGGATGTGATCAGCACCATGAATCAGTTCATCGCCACGCTAACTGCGGTAGACCAGCAATGGGTGGCACAGGGACGCCAATATACCCGCAGTTTTTACTCTGTGTTTGATGAATCACTCCCATCTCCATATATAGACCTCGCTAATTTTGCGGAGGTCATGTCCACTACCAATGACCCGGCCATTGTGCAGGCCTATCAACAATTGAAAACCGCAATCACCAGCGCGGTCGTTGCCGAAAAACACGGCACCAGGATGAATGGCTCAACTGGTATCTCCTTCCATTTCCCTATTTCTGATATTTATGTCTTTACAGAGTTCAATGACCAGGCTCCGATCCACTATGCAACGGATGCATCCTATTTCCTTGAACAATCGTCTTGGGACGAATTCCTAGCCTTCCATTACACCGGGCAGGCCTTTGTGCCGGAAGATGGGCAGGCATTTGTCCCCAATCGTTCGGGTACGGTTACTGGGCCGGGCGCATCGGAATTTACCATTGCCCCCGTTCAACTTTCCGACACCGTCATAACCGGTGACGAAACCATAACGCTCTCCACAACGATTACCGGCGAGGTGTCCTACATCTACTTCATCCTCTTCTTTTATAACCCGGAAGCCGATGCTTATTGGGTGGCAGATACCTTCTATTACTTCGCTCCCGAAACGATCACCGTGGGCGGCGTCAATAGACCGGATTATGGCCCCAGCCCGATTCAGGTCAACTATGAATGGGTGCCGAGTCTGTGGGTGCTTAAGGACGGTGAACATGAGGAATTCGGCTTGTTCGAACCCGATGAATATTTGAGTGCCGAAGGAATTACAACCTATTCCATTTTTGGGCAGTACACCCCACTGAACGGATCTCCCGTAGATGCCAAACTTGTATTCGACCCGGACGGCAACCTGCTGCATGTCTTTGCACTGCCTGACCCTGACGGCGATGGCGTCTCTTCAGCCGTTGCGATCACACCGCAGATCGGCGATCAATTTGAAGACTACGTCCAATCCTATTACTTTGATGAAAACGATGAACCGTATTTTGATAATTCATTGGGCGGCGTTGTCTTCACTTATGGAGAACAGGGCTTTTGGTTCGAGTCGCGCTACCCTGTGGACGGTGATTATGCCGTCGGCTTTTACGCGGTTGACTTTGATAACAATACCAAGGAAAGCTACGAATACTTTACCTATCAGTTTGAATAATAAGAATGAAGCATGATAAAAAGACTTCGGAGTCTGCTACTCCGAAGTCTTTTTATTTCAATAAAACCTTTTGTGTTGCTTTGAAAGCTAGCGGGGGCAATTGGCTTTTGTCAAACCACTCTACTGCATCGGCGTCATCAGCGGGAGTTAATTCTCCATCCACCACCTCAGCCAGATAGACGATGATGAAGTCTGCGCCGCGCTCGTGCTCACGGCCAGAGATGATCTCCAGCACCCGCATCACACGCACGCTCAAACCTGTTTCTTCCAAACATTCACGCTCAGCTGCTTTGGCGGGGTCCTCGCCACCGTTCACGAATCCCGCAGGCAAAGTCCATAACCCGCGAAAAGGTTCGTTAGCGCGCCGTACAAGCAGTACGCGGCTGTTCTCTTCAACGAGGACAGCCGCAGCAACTTTGGGGTCTTGAAAGTAAATCCAATGGCATTGCGGGCAGACAGGGCGCAACATGCCAAATTTTTCTTCATACATAACCTGTGCCCCGCAACGCGGACAGAATTTTACAAAATGGTCATGGGCCATTGAAACATCATTGCCACTTGCGCACAGCAGATTGGCGCATGAACCACATCAGCAAGCCGCTGAACAGGATGATGATCAGTAACACGATCTGCCATGTGATTGGAACAACCGCTTCATTCTGGACCTCAGCCTGCTCCGGTAATCCTGATTCAGCTTCTGCCTCTTTGAGTGTTTGCATCGCGTCCGCAGCAGGTTCCTGGGTACGGGCATCGGCACCCAATGTTGGAGATGCAGGAGCCAATTCCATTGAGGGTTCTTCCACTGCGGGCGCTTCGGTTGCCGCTGGTGCCTCGGTTGCGGCAGGAGCTTCAGTAGCAGCACCTCCTCCACCACTACCAAATCCATAGGCTGCTTGCGGCGCTGATGCAGCGAATCTCATTTGCGGCGTTAGTAAATTAGCAGCAAATGAAATGACAAGCAAAATCGTTGCGAAGGCAGTTGAAAAACGGAAGAACGAATAGGCGCGCGGCAACGGCGGTTTTAACCCGACCATTTTTCTAGTCAACATGAAATTGCGTGGTGCTTTGCGATGGGGTAGTTTGCGGAAAACGCCTCGAGCGGCGCGAAGGTCATTTAAAACAGAGGCAAGTTCAGGGTCCGAAATGAGGCGGGATTCCAATCGCACTGATTCAGATGTATTAAGTTGCCCATCCAAATAGGAGGAGAGGAGTTCAATCTCGCGGAAATTTTTCATAGAATGCTTTCCCCTTCAAGACGAAATGAAGCGGGTAAAAGTTCCTCGAAGCCACGCAAGCATTCACGCAAGCGCAAACGTGCACGCGCGAGACGACTCTTGATAGTGCCAAGTGGAACATGAGCTGATGCGGCTACTTCGCTGTAATCCATGCCTTGAATATCGGCCAGCACAACTACAATGCGGAAGTCTGTTGGAAGAGCATCGAGACAATGTTGAATGGCGTGCTCGAGTTCATCGGCTTCAGATTTTTCCGCAGGGGTCATGTTTGTATCTGCCAGCCACTTTGGAGAATCCATTTCTTCGCCATCGCTGGTTTCGGGTTCAAGCGGGGTGATGGGACGTCGCTTCTGGCGGCGCAGTTCATCGTAGCAGGCATTGGTAACAGTTCGCATGATCCACGCTTTGAACGAGCCGCCGCGAAAAGATGAAATGCTGCGAAAGGCAGAGATGAAGGCTTCCTGTGCTGCATCCTGCGCAAGGTCTTCATCACCGAGGATACGCACGGCGGTATTGAAAACGGAATCTTGATAATGCAGGATCAACGAATTGAATGCATCAAGGTCGCCGTTTTGTGCAGAGTTGATGAGCGAAATTTCGTCCATGGATTCTATTTTACTCGCTTTATGCGTAGGCTGTCATTTCGACTCTTGTGTGGTCATTGCCTATTTTTTTGCCACAGAGTCGCGGAGAACGCAGAGAAATTCTTTTTATGCTCCGCGCCCTCCAGGTGAAATTTGGTTTAGGGATAACTTAGTTTATTTTTTTACCCGTTAGCATTTCCAGACGATCAATATACTCTTCCAAAACTGCGAAGGCATCTTCGATTGGGCCGGTGCTGGTCATGTCTACCCCTGCGAGTTTATAAACATCCATTGGTGGTTTGGAAGAACCCACTTTAAGAAAATTGATGTGGTCTTCCGCTGCATTTGGTGTACCGTTGAGAATGCGTTTGGCAATGGCATTCGCCGCGGAAATACCAATGGCGTATTGGAAGGAGTAGTAATCAATGTAGAGATGTGTAGTGAACGTGCCCCAGGTGATGCCGACCCGTTCGCGGTCTAGATTCATCTCCCCACCAAAGCCTTCGCTGAATAAATCCGCCATCAACTCGATCATCGAATCGGCGGTGAGGGGTTGTCCCTTTTCGATACGCTGATGGGTCTCAAGTTCGAAGCGCGCCAGAGTGGGCATGATGAAGAAGTAACGATGGAAGTTATCCATGGCTTCTTCGAGCAGAGCAATCTGGAAATATTTATCAGGGTTGGTATTGAGCAGGTGAGCACGGGCCATGGCCTGATTGAAGTTTGAGGCTGTCTCTGCAATGATGGAAGGATACAAATAGTAGAACATGGGTTGAGAGCGGCTGGCATAGTACGCGTGCATGGAATGACCGAGCTCATGCGAGAGCGTGCTCATACTGCCGATGTCATCGGTATAGCTCATCAATATGAATGGATGTGTATCGCTGGGAACGCGGGTCGAAAATGCTCCCTGGCGTTTGCCTACATTGGGTGACCAATCCACCCAGCGATCCTGTAAACATCCTTTGCGCATCACGCTGACGTACTCATCGCCCATTGGCGCAAGGCCTTCACAAATCCAATTGACGGCTTTCTCGAATGGGACGTTATGTTTTTTTGTGGTGAGCGGGGCCCAAACATCATAGGGATGCAAGGTCTTTACGCCCAAAGCCTTGCGACGAATCTTCCAGTAACGATGCCACAAAGGGAGATTCTTTTTGAAGATGTTGAGCAGGTTATGGAACATCTCTACGGGGACATTGCCATTGAAAAGCGTGGACTCGAGCGAGGAGTTGAAATTCCTCACTTTCATATTGAACACGTTTTGTTTGACGGAAGTGGTGAGATTATTCGCCAGGGTATTTTTGTGTTCGAGATATTCGTCGTTGTAATTTTCCCAGGCGGTCTGGCGTGCCTTGCGGTCTGAGCCGTTGAGAATGGCATCAAAGGTGCTTTGATTCAATTCAACTTTTTTGCCTTTGCTATTGCGCGCAGGCTTGAATTTGAAATCTGCATTGGCCAGCATATTGGCAGTGTTGCGGGTGCTGCTGAATGGGTCACGCAGCATACCAAGCAGTTCCTCCACTTCTGCATTGCGGACGTGGGCCTGTTTGCGGAAGAGATCGTTGAAGTAATGTTCGTATTGCTCCATGCGAGGATCATCTTTGAGCCATTGACGTAGTTTCGCTTCGCCAATGGTCAGGAGTTCAGGGTCAACGAAGGATGTGGCTGCGCCCACCTGAGCCATCGCGCTCATGGCTTTGCCGTTCATCGCCGCGCCTTGTTGATCACCAGTATCCACCGCGCTGGACATGGTGGCATAGACCTGCACTTTAGCGGCGCGCTTGGAGATTTCCTCGATGGCGTTCATCGCGTTAATAAAGGTATCAGGGCCGTCGCCAAGATGACTTTGATATTTTTTGATTCCCCCAAGGCTTTCCACAAGGCTTGTCACTTCTGCATCAAATGCCTTTGGTGTGGCAAATACGTTTTCAGCGTTCCAGGTTTGATTCTTCTTTACTTTTGAGCGGGAGAGGGGAGTGGTCATGGGATGATTTCCTTATCATGTTGTATGTTTTCAACGACGACCTATATGATAATCCCCCATCATGACCTTAGACAAGTTCCACTGAGTATCCGTTTCGTGAAGCGATCCGTTGACCCTCAATCCACCGTCAGCGCCTTGGACAAATTCCTCGGGAAATCAGGATCAATCGTTCGGATTGAAATCATCGCTCAGTTCATGGAAGCTGCTTCGACAAGCACAGTGCACCGCCTTCGGGCTGTTCATGCAAATTCAAGAAAGTGTGGGGGCGCGTATAAAAGACGTTTCCGCATTGGTTCAGGGGATTGTGTCTCACACAGAACGCGCAGTCGTTTCATTCGTGTTGCGGATTCAAGCAGGAAGAAAGGTTCTTTCAACGCCCCAATTTCTTTTGTCCATGCAGGCGGAAGTTGATGATTGCGTTGGGCAAGCAATTCAACCAACGCGGCGCTCACAACCAAGAGGCGTGCATCGTTCGTTGACGGGCGTTGGATGTTATTCCAGTCAACCTTTTCACGCGTTACATCCTGCACAAGGCTTCGTAACTTGAGATGGTCGCGATCAAGCGCGGCTTGGGAGAGTTGTTCAATCTGTTCCATACGTGTTTGGATGTTGTCTTTAGACTCTCGTAACCTGGCGTAAGTCTGCAATCACAGGCAGGGAGAATAGTTCCCTTCTCAGCAGACGGCTGGTAAAGAACAGCACTTCAAAATTCTCGATCTTGCCTGTTTTCGGGTTGAGACGAACAATGATCTCATCCTCCAACTCTTCAGATTCCTGTTCAGCGTAGGGCGTGACAGTGTTGATTTACAAAATATCTGCGTCACGGTCATATTGGAAAGTTAGCTTTTCTGCCATTCTATTTCTCCAACATGGCAATGATCGCTTTTCGAATCTCGCTCAACTTTTCTGGCTTTAGCGTTCCTTCAATCGAAATGATCAGACCCTCATTTGCCGTGAACAACTTTGACGGGCGCGCATAACTTTGAAGCCGCAACATTCCTGACTCAAAATCGGTCTGGGCGATAACGATTGCCTGAGCATCGCCATAAGGATTGCTCGTGATCTGGCATAGTATCCAGTCGCTTTTGTTGGCGCGTGCCAATACCACGGCAGGGCGAACTTTGCTTTCCGAAAGGTCGGAAAATGGAAAGGGCAGAACTACGACGTCGCCCGATTTAGGTATGACCATGCTTCATCCTCCTCTGGTCTCAGCCAATCTTCAGCAAGCGCGGCTTCGCTGAGCAAAGCCGTTTCAGCGACGGGAAGTGCAGGTTCATCGAGAATTACAAGCAATGCACGCCGCGCCCCTTGAAGCGGAATGGGCTGGAGAATTTTTACGTTCCCCTCTTCGTCAATTACTGCTTCAACTGTAAACATGGATTCTCCTTTTCAAAAACTTACTGGAAAGACGTCATGAACAATAAGTAGGAGTATTTTATCACCAACTGTTATTGCCACTCTTCAACCAGCCCGCGGACCTTTCCCACCACAGCGGACCGCGAAGCGTCCTTCATAACCTCTTCATTCCGAAAGCAGACGATCCGCAGCCCCATCTCACTCAAAACCTTTTCCCGCCTCGCGTCTTCTTCCTGTTGCAGATCATGGATGTCGCCATCCACTTCAATGACCAACGCCGCCTTGTGACAGTAAAAATCAACAATGAAGCCAGCAATGACCTGTTGTCTCCTAAAATGGACTCCCAACCTATTCCCGCGCAGTTCCTGCCAAAGGATTTTTCGGCAGGAGTCATGTCGCGGCCCCTCTGTCCGAAGGACAGAGG
>NZ_JBXMTI010000099.1:0-13586 GCF_057083605.1 Candidatus Villigracilis sp.
TGCACGTTTCGACTGAGCCCTTACGCAGCGTTCCCGGATACGCGTTCCCGTTCACTGAACAAACATAGCGTACCCAAAAACGTGCCCGATTGCAATCCGTCGATCGCTCTTTCATGCTAACACCTGATGATGAGCCAACAGGTCGCGGTTGAATTTCGCCCACTCCACCAGGTCCCGTTTCTTATTATCATGCGCCACAAGGGCTATCTTCTTATCGTGTTCCATGGGAATTTTTTTATGAGCCATAATCTTATGTTGCTCCTTTTACAAATTTCATCGCTGATTCTCCTTGCCCACCCCTAAATTATACATCTTGAAAAAATTTATAGTAGAATTACGCTCGTTGGGGCGATGGCGGAATCGGCAGACGCAACGGACTTAAAATCCGTCGGTAGTGATACCGTGAGGGTTCGACCCCCTCTCGCCCCACAGTTCCCATGTCATTGCGAGGGTGTTCTCCCCGAAGCAATCTCCACTAATGAAGAGATTGCTTCATTCCTCGCAATGACATCCTCATCAAAAGGCAAACATGTTTTTTACACGGCAGCAACTCGAGGAGATTGAAGACAAAAGCCTTGCCCCTTACGGAATGCGGAGCAAGGATACAAAAGGGCGCGCCTATCTGGACGGCGAACCTGAATACCGCACATCTTTTCAACGTGATCGTGATCGCATCCTGCATACTACGGCGTTCCGCAGGTTGGAATATAAGACTCAAGTCTTCATCAATTTCGAAGGCGACTATTTCCGAACCCGCCTCACCCACACGCTGGAAGTTGCTCAGATTGGCCGGACATTAGCCCGCGCCCTGGGTGCGAACGAAGACTTGGTTGAGGCCGTATGCCTTGCACATGATCTGGGACATTCTCCCTTTGGGCATTCTGGCGAAATTGCATTGGCTCGCTTGATGAAAGACTTTGGCGGATTTGACCACAACAAACAATCCCTGCGCATCGTCACCGAACTCGAACAGCGTTACCCCGAATTCCCCGGCTTGAACCTCACCTGGGAAGTGCGCGAAGGGATGGTAAAACACGAATCCGAATATGATATTTCCGATGCGCGTGATTTCAACCCGGACCTGCGTGGCAACCTTGAAACACAAATAGCCAATGTCGCCGATGAACTCGCCTACACCACACACGATCTCGATGACGGTCTGCGCTCAGGCATGATCAGCCCGCAGCAGCTTGAAGGTGTTGCCATCTGGGAAATACTGCGCGAGACTTATAATTGGCGCGGCGCGATCCTCGGTGACATGGAGAGACACCGCATGATCCGTCACCTGGTAGGCATCATGGTCACAGATATGCTCACGGCAACCGAGAACCGCATCAAAGACAGCAAAGTGAAAACAGCATTGGACATACAAAAGTTGAAGCACAATATCATCGGCTATAGCGAAGAGATGCAGCGCCGCAACCGTGAGTTGAAAGACCTGCTTTATAAAAAACTATATCGCCACTATCGGGTGGTACGTATGCAAGTCAAAGCTGAGCGGACGATTTCAGATCTCTTCCATGCTTATCACACGGAACCAGCCATGCTCCCCGACCACGTTCAATTCTTCATCGAAAAGCGCGGGCTGGAGCGCACGATCTGTGATTACATAGCAGGTATGACAGATCGTTATGCGATAGAAGAGCATCAAAAATTATTCAATCCCTTCGAAAAACCATAACCGGTTTTACTTTGAAAGGGGGCGCGCATCATTTCTTTTGCCCCTTTTCCAATATGAATGTTATATCAATCACCATCAGAAAGGAGCAATCCATGTCCACACCCAGCTATTTAACACCGGAAGGCGAAGCTAAACTAAAAGCCGAACTGGAAGAACTGAAAGGCCCGCGCCGCGAGGAACTATCAAAAAGACTGCGCTCGGCCATCCAAATGGGCGACCTTTCAGAGAATGCCGATTATCACAAAGCCAAGGAAGACCAGGGTTTTCTCGAAGGCCGCATTCAGGAACTTGAATCGATCCTGCGTAATTCAGTCATCATTGAAAAAACAACGAGTAATGAGATTGTCTCCATTGGCTCGCATGTCACCATTCAAGAAGGTGAATTTGAACCTGAAACTTATCATCTGGTGGGCCCTACGGAAGCGGACCCTCGTAATGGAAGAATCTCACACGAATCCCCCATTGGCAAAGCCTTAATGGATAAGAAGGTCGGTGACTTCGCCGAAGCAGAAACCCCTGGTGGTAAGATCAAATTTAAAATTGTAAAGATTGAGTAGTTCGATAAAAAAATCCCGTCCATTTTTCGGACGGGATTTTTTCATTATCCTTGCCTTGGCCAGATCGCCAACTCAAGGGTGATGCGTTCAAAATAACTATCGGATGGTAATGGGCCCTTGCCATATTCCAAGTCAACCACCGTGGCCAGTAATTGCAGGGTGGCGGTCTCAAGCAGGATTTGCGCCTGCGGTTCAACCATCACAAGCTCGCCTTTCGGCTCCAGCCGAGAACGGATACCGGGGTCATCGAATGCATGGCGTGACATCAACACTTTTGTTGCGGTCTTGATATCGTTCTTATCGAAGAGCCAGATCTCCAATGCAGTTACCTTTTTTGGGTCACCTACACCAATGGCTTCCGAAACGCCTACGCCATATTCACCCATGAATTCTCCAGCCTGTGTATCAATGCTGAAAGATTCGTCATACAGGTCATCACCCAAGACATAAGTTGTCATGGTTTGTGTGATCGGCGGAGCCAACCCAAGTTCTTCAAAATTGGTCTTTTCGGTATTGCGGCTAATTTCTGAGGCATGCATCACAGCGGTTACCTCTCCACTGCCGCGTTTACCCAACAAGCGGAACAGGTATATGCCAACTGCCGCAACTACACCCAGCAGCAAAACAATACCAATCCCGATCACTGCAGTTCTCATCAAAGAGGATGTGCCGCCCGTTTCCTCCGGGGCCGGTTGACCGCCACCCGCTGAAAGAACGCCGGTGATCAGGTCACCATAAGCCTTGATCACACTTGGGTCTGTCCCTTTCGGATTGGCTTGTATATTGTTAAAGGCTTCCTGGGCGCCTGAGCCAAGATTCTGCCAACGTTGAACGGCCAGGTCCGGGTTCGGGTTGAGGCGGAAGGAGTCTATTGCCATACGCAGATAATCCTCCTGCAAATCCGCGCGCAGGTAGGCAGGGGTTGCATCCACAAATTGTACCGGCGCAACGACCCATGCAATTAATAATCCCAATAGCAGCCCTAGAATAAATAGAGCAATCGGAACGATGGGCAGTTTTTTCAACAGAGCAACGACAAACTGCATACAAGACTCCTTTGTTTCATGACTTTTGTTCGATTATACATCCTATTTTTTGTCCCCTGCATGGCAGATTGATTACCGCTTTTCCATTAAATACAACATGCGCTCCGAATCGCGGACAGGTTCAGCCTTATGAATTTTGAAGCACTCAGAAAACGCAGATTCAAATCCCTCACGGGTGTAATTGGGGAAAATATCCTCACGCGATGCAAGAAGTTTTCGCACCTGAGAATCAGATTTGGGGACAAATTCGATCACCAGCATTTTACAGCGCCCTACAAAAAATTCGGCAAGCTGCGGCAGAGGCACATTGTTCGAAATTGCAAGGTGGTGAATGACAGCCAGCGCAAGCGCCATATCCGCCGGGCCGCGCTGACCAAACGAATCGCGCTCGGAATGATCCCAACCGATAGCGGGGCTGGGGTTTGTTAGATCCAAAACCAAAGGCAAAAGGTTTTGTTCCTTATTCTTTTTTACAACCTGATAATTTTGTTCAACCGCCGCAGGGTCAATATCGAAAGAAACCGTGAACGCACCAGAGGCAGCGGCTTCGCGGCTGAAGACGCCGGTATTACCGCCCAAGTCCCAAACCAAAGCTGGCTTCTGCGCGGCAGACCATTCGCGCACTAATTGTTTTTTGTGTTCAAACGCTGAATCGGAATAATTGGTTGCTTCGTAGTATGCGCCCCACTCCGTGCCGGCAGCCTTCCATAATAATTTTCGAACAGTGCCCTCAAGGCTTTCGATCAACCCGGTCATTGCCTGTTGACTCATCATGCCTTTTCGCGGAGTAACTGCTTTATCAGAATATTTTTTTTGCGCACCCGCGTGGATATGGATATGTGTGAGTAGGCCAAAATTGAATTTCGTTCGCAAAGGCAACAAACTGCTGGCGAGGTCAAGCGGGACACCATCAATGTACACTCGCAACAATTGGTTCAAGCGCACATCGCGGTAGCTCATCAATGCCAGCGGCGCAAGAAAGTGCTGACAGAATTGGCGATATGCCACCCAGGGCTCGCCCTCTTTGTAAACCTCGAAAGACAATGTATCTATCAAAGTCGCTTTACCGCGAACAAATTGAATGTTATAAGCGCTTGCATCCTTGAGTGACATGTCATGTTTCAACGCGCGCTTTTGAATTGAAAGCGTCGCAAGCGCGGCATCCTTCAACTGGCTGAATGACCATTCATATGGATAAGAAATGAAAGGGACTCGCTCGGGTTGAATGACTTTGAACGCCGCTTCGCTCCCCGCCGCAGCCTGCTCCACCTCAACATGGGGAATCAACAACCCGGCCTTGACCAGCTTCTCATACAAGCCAGAATCCATCAACCGCACATAATCTTTTTCATATGTGCGGTTGATCTGTCGGTACAAGACTCCGTTTCGAGAAAACAGGAACCCGTTCGGGTCGCGGAAAGAAGCGGAGAGCTTTTCAGCTTTGATCATTATTCGTTTCGTCGTCTTCCTCTGGCTTGGGTTTGATTCCAAACCATCCCTTGATTTTGCTCCATGAGGCACGCAGGGCAACACCGAGTCCTAACAGAACGGCGATTAATATCTGAATGATAAAACTTCCAGAGCCAGGGTCTAAATATGGAGGGGGTGAAAAGTGCATCTTATCCTCTTTCTTTTTTACATGGTTTCAGGGACGATCTCTTCCAACAGGAAGGTTTCAGAACAATTGGTGCACTGCGCTTCGCGCTTATTGGCAATCACCAGCAAGCCATTGCATTTTGGGCATGGTTTGGCAAGCGGCCTCTTCCATGACGTGAAATCGCAATTGGGGTAATTCACACAACCAAAGAAGGTACGTCCCTTGCGGGTCTTTCGTTCGACAAGATCACCGCCATCTTTCGGGCAGGAAACGCCGATCTTCTCCAGCCACGGTTCAGTGTAACGACAGTTCGGGAAATTGGAACAGGAAATAAATTTACCAAAACGTCCGTAACGAATGACAAGCTCGCCGCCGTCATCCGGGCAGATGCGCCCAATCGGTTCAGGCCCAGATTTGGTAACAGGCATTTCAGCCTGAGCTTTTTTCACATCCGCCGAGAACGGCTCGTAAAATTCGCGGATCGCATCCGTCCAGATCATTTCTCCTTCAGCGATCTTATCGAGGTCTTCTTCCATATGCGCAGTGAAATTAAAGTCCACCACTTCAGGGAAGTATTGCATCATCAAGTCGTTGACCTGAACGCCGGTATCCGTGGGGATCAGGCGTTTATCCTCACGCAAAACATATCCACGTTGTTGAATGGTAGAGATGGTCGGGGCATAAGTGGATGGACGCCCAATGCCATTTTCTTCCAATGACTGTACCAGCGAGGCTTCTGAAAAGCGCGGGGGTGGCTGTGTGAAGTGCTGCTCAGGGATCAAACGGATCAATTCCTGTTTTTGTCCCTCGGCAATACCCGCAGGTATCTTCACATTCTCTTCTTCGTCCTCTATCTTTACATCTTCATTTTTAGCTTCTTCATATAAAACCAGATAGCCGGGGAACTTCACCGCAGAACCGGAGGCGCGCAAAAGATATTCATGCGCATTGGTCTTGCCCACCACTTCCACTTGCAAAGTATCGTAAACGGCAGATTCCATTTGAGAGGCAACAAAACGCTGCCAGATCAAACGATAGAGCTTGAACATGGCGGGGTCGAGAAATTCTTTTACCTTCTCCGGGTCACGCATGACAGAAGTAGGGCGGATCGCCTCATGGGCTTCCTGCGCACCGGCAGACTTAGTCTTGTAAATCGGTGCTTGAGCGGGAAGATAATCTGCACCGTATTTTGCGGTGACATATTCACGTGCTTCACTTTGAGCGCTTGTGGAAACATTCATCGAGTCGGTACGCATATAGGTGATCAAACCTGTCGTACCGCCCTCGCCCACATCCTGTCCTTCATACAATCCCTGTGCCAGACCCATCGTTCGCTTGGCCGTGAAACCCAGTTTGCGCGAAGCTTCCTGCTGCAAAGTGGAAGTGGTGAATGGCCCGGCTGGTTTTCGTCTGCGCTCGCCACGTTTTACTTTGGTGACGGAATAAGCCGCAGTTTCCATGTCGATCAGAATAGGCTTTACCGCTGCTTCGTTTACAAGTTCAGGTTCTTCATTATCAACACGCACCAACTTCGCAAGGAAAGCGGATTTTGGAGTCCCGTGCTTAAACTCGGCGTGAATCGACCAATATTCGACTGGAATAAAATCATCGATCTCGCGCTCACGATCAACGATCAGCCTGAGAGCCACCGATTGAACTCTACCAGCTGACAGTCTTCCGCGCACCTTCTCCCATAAAATGGGGCTGATACTATACCCAACCAAACGGTCAAGTACGCGGCGTGCTTGTTGAGCATTGACCAGATCCATATTGATTCCGCGCGGATGTGAAAAGGCCTCCGCTACCGCAGGCGCGGTAATCTCATGAAAAACCACACGCCGGGTACGCTCTGGGTCGATCTCAGCGGCTTCCATCAAATGCCACGAAATGGATTCACCTTCACGGTCAGGATCGGTTGCGAGGAATATCTCTTCGGATTTTTTCGCAAGCTTCTTGAGTTCTTTTACAACTTCCTTCTTTTCATTCGGAACACGATATTTCGGCTCAAAATTATTATCCACATCCACAGAAAGCTGTGATTTCAAAAGATCGCGCACATGCCCCACCGAAGCGCGGACGGTATATCCCTTGCCAAGAAAACGCCCGACTGTTTTTGCCTTCGCGGGTGATTCAACGATCACCAGTTTTCCATCGCGTACTTCCACTTTTTCAGGCTTTGGCGGCGCAACCATATCCGCATGAGCGTCAGTTCTGCCCATCCGATAGAGTTTTGTGCCACACACAGGGCAAATTGCCGTGGTAACAGGAGACCCCTTTGCATTAAATCCAGCAACAGGGTCTTTCATCTCTCGTTTTGTCTTGCACTTCATGCAATAAGCTTCCATCAATCCTCCAGCGCAGAACGCGCCAACTTTGTTACAGTAACACAAATCTATCCCGTAAGGGTACGGGATAGAGCGTACATTCTACGCAATTTTTCATTTTTTTACAAATATCAATTTTGTCATTACAAACCGCGAGTCTTAAAAGCCCACAGATAATACCAGTTTACAAATATTTTTCCTGCCTATGTTTCTTCAAATGCTCCACCACTTCCTTCACTTTTTGAGCCTGGTCAGATTTGCATACCAATAAGGCATCTCCTGAATCGATGATCACCATATCATCCACACCAATCGTGACGATCAAACGCTCTGTCGAATCGCCATAGATCAAGGTATTGTGAGTTTCATGCGCCAGGTGCAGGCTCGAATTGGTTGCAATATTACCATTCATATCGGGCAGCAACACTTCAAACAGGGACGACCACATCCCCACGTCACTCCAGCCCAGCCCGCCAGCAGGCAAAACCGCCACGCGTTCTGCTTTCTCCATAATGCCATAATCCACTGTTTCGGTTTTGAGGTCACGCCATAGATCATTTAAAACCACATCCTGCTTATCCGTTCCCCAGACCGATGAGATTTGATTCAGCGCATTGTTAAGCGCGGGCATTTGTTTCTCAATTTCCTTCAAAATTTCATCGGCCCGCCAGATGAACATACCGCTATTCCATGAATGATCACCAGTACGAAGTAACTGCTGAGCAGTTTGCTCATCAGGTTTTTCCTTGAAGCGCATCACTGTATAAACAGGGTATTTGTAGTCACCTTCGACCACCTTGCCCTGCTGAATATATCCGTATGCAGTGGAGGGAGCTGTTGGCGTGATACCAAGCGTAACTAGATAGCCATTCCCCGCCACTTCAAATGCGGCCTTAAGCAAATAGTGGAACAAATCCACATTGCGAATGAAATGGTCTGATGGCAGAACCGCCATGGAAGCACTTGGGTCACGTTTCTGTAGAACCATCGCCGCCAGGCCAACAACTGAAGCAGTCCCACGCGGCGCGGGCTCGATCAAATAATTCTCTTCTGGAATTTCAGGCACCTGTTGTTTTATCTCTCGCGCCTGCTCTTCAACCGTTACCACCAATATTCGTTCGGGTGGAAATAGATTCTCCAGTCGCTTCACGGTACTTTGAAATAGAGTTTCCTGCCCCAGCAAAGGCAGCAATTGCTTGGGTTTTTCTTTTCTTGAAACAGGCCAGAGACGAGTCCCGCCGCCGCCCGCCATGATCACTGCATAGGTATGGGAAAAATCCACAGGCATTCATATCTCCTAAACGTTGTAGTCTGATTGCTCTTCACGCATGGCAACGTAATTCATGCCGCCCACCTGCCGCACCATGCCCTTCAATTCCATCAGTGCAAGGGTAGCGGATATTTTTTCAATTGGCAAGTCGGCCTGGTTGCGAATTTCATCGACATGCAGTGGTTCACTCCCTAACACACTCAACACGCGCGCCTCGGTTTCATCAGCGGGCAAAATCTTCCGTGCAGATTTTTGTGCGCCTACCCGAGTCAAGTCCAGAGCCTGCATCAGATCGGCGGGGGTTAGCAAGGGCTGCGCGCCTTTTTGGATCAATCGATTGGTGCCCTTGCTCTGCGGAGCAAGAATACTGCCTGGTACAGCAAAGACTTCACGTCCCTGCTCGGCCGCAAACTCAGCTGTGATCAACGCACCGCTTGTTTCAGCAGCTTCGATCACCACCACAGCCAAAGACAAACCAGAAATAATTCGATTGCGAGGCGGAAAATTGGAAGCATCAGGTGGCGTACCAATTGCATAATCACTAATGATCGCGCCGCGTTCCATCATTTGCTCTGCCAGCCCGCGATGCTCAGGCGGGTAGATCTTATCAACTCCAGAACCGAGAATGCCTATCGTTCGCCCGCCAGCTTTCAGCGCGGTTTGATGCGCGATCACATCCACGCCTCGCGCGAGTCCGCTGATCACCGTCATGCCATTGGCAGCAAGAAAAGAAGCGATCTCTTCCGTCACCTGCCTGCCATAAGGTGTCACTTTGCGCGTGCCGACAATTGCAACGGCAAACAGGTCATCGGGCAAATATTCGCCGCGAATATATAAAACGGGGGGCGGTTGATCGATCTCTTTTAGGCGGGCAGGATATTCTTCATCACCCCATGTCAGGATTTTAATTCCCTGTGACTCGATCTTCTCCCAGACTTTATCCAGACTGACAGTTTCCCTCGCTGCGAGGACTCTTTCGATCACTTTCGCGCCGAGGCCTGCTTCCGCCAAAGAGTCAGGGTCAGCATTCCAAGCGGATTCAAGCTCGCCGAAATAAGCGACCAATCCCTGCATGCGGACTGCGCCAAGGCCTTTGATTAAGTTGAAGCCGATCCAATATTTTTTTTCATCCATATCTAAATGCTCTTGCCGCCGTCCCCGGCGGCGAAGACGCCGCCTCGAGCAAGTATTATAGTCCCTCTAACAGATGAACCTTCATAGAACGCTGAGTCATATCCACGTTAAGTATGACCGAGGGTATGGCGGGAAGAAGAATTTCTTTACCAGAATCATCTCTAACGACGTATACGTTATTCGCGCCTGTTTCCAAAACTTCAACGATCTTGCCAAGTAGATTGCCGCTATCATCCACCACATCCACCCCGATTAATTCATATAGATAATACTGGCCTTCAGGCAGCGGCGGGACTTCCTTGGCTTTGACATACACCCACTGATTGCGAAACCTCCCCACGGTTTCGGGCGTTTCATATCCGCGCAATGTGACCAATAAACCATTCCCATGCACACGGACACTTCCAAACGTTGCAGCCTCATGCTTTTCGCCGATATAAACCTTGCGACCCGTTTTGATGCGATCTGGGAAATCAGTATGCAAATCCATAATGATCTCACCGCTGACACCATGCGGGCGGCGGAGAAATCCGATGGCTAAATAAATAGACTCGCCTGACGGCGAGCCTGATTGCTTTTGTGCGGTCATTAGGGTTCCGTCACATCGAGCGTGGCTTGTTTGCCTTCACGTTCAGCGGCCACCCGCAGCAGTGCGCGAATGGAGTTCGCAACCTTGCCGCCTTTGCCGATGACCCGCCCCATGTCGTCTTTGGCGACGCTCAACTCGATGCGGATGCGGCTGCCACCGCTTTGCTTAACGTCCACTTCGTCGGGGTGTTCTACAAGGGACTTGGCGATGTATTCAATGAGGTCTTTCATAATAATTTCTTTCAAAGACCCTAAAGGTTTTAAAAACCTTTAGGGTCTCTCTAACTAGTCTTTGCGGGTCTTAACTGGCGCGGCGCGCTTGGTTTCAGCTTCAGCGGCTTCAGCGACGAGGGCTTCGATAGCCTCGCCCTTCTTGAAGCGCTCAAAACGATCCTGTGTGCCAGCGGACTTGAAGATCTGCGCCACAGATTCGGTGGGCAGGGCGCCGTTTTGCATCCAATGGAAGATGCGATCTTCCTTTAAATGAATTGTCGCGGGGTTGGTGCGGGGGTTGTAGACACCCAAAATTTCCAAAAAGCGACCATCGCGCGGGGACTCTTCATCAGCAGCCACCAGGCGGTACGTGGGGTGGCCCTTGAGACCAATACGACGTAAACGAATTCGAACCATGTTGAACTTACTCCTTTAGAATGTTTTGCGTTCCAGACAGGCACTAGAGACATGAGAGGGAATGTGCGGGCTGAAATCGCCGGGCCCTATTTTACCAGAGAAAAAGAGAGATTCTGGGTTAGAACGGTATAATGCTGCCTATAAGCCGTTATAAAAAGTTAGACGCCTGAGTTGTTAAATATGAGTGAAATGTTTTCGAATCAATTTGAGACTGATGAGTATCTGGATGCGATTGTCTCGTTAGAGCTAGTTGCAGAGCTCCTTCCCAAGACGATTACGAACGTCTATGCTTGGAAATGGATTGTAGTTGCGCTGCACAATGCGCTTCAGGGATTCATGGTCTTGGCATTGAAGGGCACTGACAACCTAAGGCCACTCACTGATAAGTCGGCGCGAGGGTGGCTGGAGGCCTATGAAAAGGGCAATGGATCATATCCTGAGCGAAGACTGGATTGGTTTCCGAACTTATACGGGAAGATCAAGTCTGACGCCATGATAATGTATACCGACAGCAAATTGTTCGTGCCCGAGAACAATCAGGAGCACAGCATAGAACAGTTAAACGAGTTGCGAAGAGATTTTGTACATTTCACCCCGAAGCTCTTATCGCTCGATGCATCAATCTTCCCTGAAATTGTTGTTGACACAATTGATGTTATCGAATTCCTTGGTTTTGAATCGAACAATGTTGTCTGGTATAAAGAAGATCGCGCGTCCAAGACCAAAGTTCTTTTGAGAATGATACGCTCTCAAGCCTCTTCGCTACAGGAGCAATTCGGCGCCTAACACAGCGTGCAGTGGATGCTGGGGATGACAAGCGCAAATGCGTTTGTGCTGGACGATCCAGTCCCGTCAAGCGGGATGAACGATCAAGCTGGACGAGCGGTGCTCGCTGGAGGCTCACTCGCCCAATCTTCGGCAATCCCAAGCAGTTTCCACGCCTCGGCATTTTTCCAGGCGGGTATCCGCTAAAGGGGACGATGTCGCCAACCGTTATAGATGCTTCATTAGTGCAAGGCAAAAACAAAATGTCTGATAGCTTCTGGAAACCCTATCGAGAATCCACTCAAAGATATTTACCTGCCATCACCAAGGTCCGTTGGGTTCGGCGTTTTCAGATTGGAACTTATCGTGCCTTGGTAGGTACGGATTGCGAGAGTGTTGGTGCAATCCGTTATTTTCATGTATTGTACGTTTATCGAGAAAATGAGGAGCGTCCCTGCCTGGCAGTATCCTCTGAGTACGAAAATGGCCTGCCCTCAGTCGATTCACCCTTCTTCTGTCTGTTTTTCGGCGGTACACACTTTAATAGAGGCGCATCTCCAGACTATAAAGACCTGCAGATTTTCACTGAGAAGGCTCTCGAAGTAATCATTGAGCCGTTAGGGATCCCATCGGAGATTCCGAAAGAACTGCCCCTGAATTGATTTTCTTCATACCCCGTGGAACTGTACTTCCTTCCATAAGCGGAGAGATCATTCGTTTATCCAATTCCATTAACAAGAAAACAGGTCACATTTGAAACGCGACCTGCGAATTACCCAAACAACTTCCCCAGTCCCTTTCCCCCAGTTTTTTGAAACATCTTCATCATCTTCTGCGCTTCGCGGAATTGTTTGATGAGGCGGTTCACATCCTGCACTTCCATGCCTGCGCCGGCGGCGATGCGTCTGCGGCGGGAAGCGTTGAGCAGGTCGGGGTCGCGGCGTTCTTTTAATGTCATCGAGTTGATGATGGCCTCAGACTGTTTGAAGGATTTTTCCACCATAGTTGGGTCGATGCCGCGCGCGGCCTGACCCATTTGGCCGGGCAGCATATCCATGATCTGCGAGAGCGGGCCCATCTTTTTCATTTGCTTCATTTGGTCGAGCCAATCCTCCAGCGAGAAATGGCCCTTCATCATCTTCTGAGCCTGCTCAGCCTGCTTTTCCATCGTCTGCGCATCGTAGGCTGATTCAGCTTTTTCGATCAGGCCGATCAGGTCACCCATTCCCAAAATGCGCGAGGACAAGCGCGCGGGATCATAAGTTTCAAGCGCATCCAGCTTTTCACCGGTACCAATAAATTTGATCGGCACACCCGTCACCGAGCGGATGGAGATTGCTGCGCCGCCGCGCGAGTCACCATCCATTTTTGTGAGGATGAGTCCTGTGAGATTGATCGCGTCTCTAAATCCCTGCGCGATATTTAAGGCTTCCTGACCGATCATAGAATCGATGACGAGCAGCGTGTCCACCGGGTTGACGTTTGCAGCGATGGCCTTTAACTCATTCATCAACTCCGCATCCATTTGGGACCGACCAGCTGTGTCTACAATGACGAGGCTGAATCCACCCTTTTCCGCTTTCTCAAATGCATGTTTCGCCAGTTGAGGCGGGGCAAGGGATGTATCGGTTTCGACTTCAACATCGATCCTTTCACCAAGTTGCTGCAACTGCTTGATGGCCGCGGGGCGATACGGATCGCCTGCAACCAACAGAACGCGCTCCCCTTTTGACTTCATGAGGCGCGCCAGCTTACCTGCGGCAGTCGTCTTGCCTGCGCCCTGCAAACCGACCATCATGATTGCACGTGGTTTTGGCCCTGTCAGATTTAATGGGGCAGGTTCGCCCAGTGTCCCAATGAGTTCCTCATTTACGATCTTGATAATTTGTTGACCGGGGTTTAACGCCTTCGATACTTCCGCGCCGACAGCACGTTCGCGCACTTTGGCGATGAATGTTTTTACAACGCTGAAATGCACATCGGCTTCGAGCAGC
>NZ_JBXMTI010000100.1:0-125410 GCF_057083605.1 Candidatus Villigracilis sp.
AAGTCGCCAAGGCGCAAAGATTCTATTGTTTTTTCCCCTTGCAACTCTACGTCTTTGCGTTAAAACTTACGAAAATTCCACAAGGTAGCAACTTGGATTAAGTAGGAAACATGGCAGGTAGGGTCAAACATGTTCTTGCGGTAAAATATTCCAGTATTAAGGAGAAAAGAATCATGAACAACAAAAAACGCCTGTTCAACCTGCTGATCATTGCTACCTTGTTTCTGGGTGCATGTAACCTGCCCTCAGATTCTCAAGGCGAAGGATTAAGCCTCACTGCTGCCGCGCAAACTGTAGAAGCATTATTGAGCGCTACCCCGGCCATAACAAATACGAATACACCACTGCCAGCCCTGGCTACGCTTACACCCATCCCCCTGCCTGTTCTTACAAACACGCCGGTGGCAAGTGCTACATCAAATTGCAATGTGGCCCAATTCGTCACAGATGTCACCATTCCAGATGGGACGGTCATGACACCCGGACAGGCGTTTACAAAAAAATGGCGAATCAAGAACATTGGCTCCTGCGCCTGGAATGGTTACTCCCTCGTATTTGACAACGGCGACTCGATGGGTGGCCCCGCCTCCAAACCAATTGCAGCACTCAACCCCGGGCAGGAGGTAGACCTTGAAGTCAACCTGACAGCGCCCGGTTCAGCCGGTGATTATCGCGGGTACTGGCGCATCACCACAAACGGAAATGTGCTGGTGCCAGTAGTAAATGGCTATCAGGGTAAATCCTTCTATGTGGACATCAAAGTACAAGTCGTGGCACCGTTGCCTCCAGCCATCGCCCAGGTTGTTCTGACCAATATATATGCCGAGGGTGGGCAAGCCCGCTCTGATGGAACGGTTCTTGGCCCGCCAAATGCTGGTGATACAGAATCGAATGTAGTAGCAGAAGCATTTGTCAGCTTTGATATGACCGGCATCCCTGGCGGTGCAAGCATCGTCAAGGTTGTTGTGGATTTCAGCAGTGGGTACGACACTCTCGGCAATCCGTGGTCACTTGCAGATGGTTGTTTACGTGCATATTCTCAAAATTACGGCACACTGGATGCCGGGGATTTCGTAGGCGGTGATCCACTTGGCGCACTGGTTAAATGGTGTGGCACTGGAGAACTCAGTTCATCTTTTGAAAGCACTGATATGAAGAGCGCAGTGCAAAGTGCTGTTGGAAGTTCCCGCTTGCAATTGCGCGTCCAATTCCGCGCCCCAACCACCAACAACAACGGAGTTGCAGATATGGTTCGCCTCGGCACAATGAAATTGATCGTAACTTATCAATAAATTTTTACTCTCATAAAAAATTAACAAAAGAGCATCCGGAGTTAATCCGGGTGCTCTTTTAACAGTATAATAATTTCCTGTATATGAAAGGAAAAAAATGTTCAAATCAATACAATACTTGCTCTTCACTATAATCGTCACTTTATCTCTGCTCATCACAGCCTGCGGCGCAGATACAACACAGGAGTCCGTCATCCAAACTTCTGTTGCGCAGACTGTTGCTGCACAAAATACGGTTGAAGTCCCAAATACCGAAACACTCTCTGCACCCGTCGCCCCTACCAAGACACCTTTCCAATTATTGACACCGCTCGCACCGCTTGCATCCGCTACACCGGCACTGCCTGCCAGTTCAGCTAAACTTGAATGTGCAAAAGCAAGCCTGGTCAGTGAAACGATTGTGGATGGCACAATCTTCAAACCCGGCGAACAATTCACAAAGACTTGGGAGGTCACTAATACCAGCACCTGCGTTTGGGACACATCCTACAAGATCGTCTTTTGGGATGGTGACATCATGGGGGGTGGTTATGTATACAACCTTCCACAGGTGACCGGTCCCGGTCAGACCGTGCCGATTTCGCTGGTATTAACAGCCCCCACAACAGATGGAACCTACCGCTCCGAGTGGAAACTCCAGACACCGGATAAAATTAATTATGGCGTTGGCTATTTAAATGCAGCATTCTATACGGAGATCGAAGTTTCCTCCTCTGATAAACCAAATTACGGGGTGACAAAAGTGGAAATAAATATAGACCGTGAACCGGATTTCGGCTGCGCACCGGCGAACATGGTTTATACGGCATACGCCACTTTTACAACTAATGGCCCATATGAATTCCAATACAAATGGCTTCAACAGGATGGACACAACTCCAATCCGGTAACGATCGAAATGAAGGAGGCTGGAACCAAAACAATTTCACGTGTATGGAAATTAGGGCGCGCCGCATCACAAAATGATAATCGCTGGTTCGCCATCGTGATCGTAGATCCCGTTTATAAAGAATACCCTCCAGTAGGTTTCGGTTTCCATTGTCCGTAACTCGATAACAAAAAGGGAGGCCAGTGATCACTGGCCTCCCTTTTTGTTTGGGAACTATTTCCATCGTTCATTCGTCTTTAACTTTCGAAAAAGATTAAACGGAGGAACCATGTTGTCAAAAAAATCACCCATCATCCTTTCAATTATCATACTATGGATTGCCCAGTTTGCCTGCAACGCGTCGGGGAATTCGGCAACACCAGATACATTCGCCACGTTAAATGGGCTATACACCGCCTCAGCCCAGACTCTTGAAGCATCAGGCTTTACCGTCACTCCCGGCCTACCGCTGCCAACCTCCACGGGCGGGTCGGCCTCAGGCACGAATACGCCCATTCCGCAGGCACCAGCTCCGGCGTCCAGATGTGATGCGGCGCAATTCCTGGCTGATGTCACCTACCCGGATGGAAGCTTGGTGGCGCGCAATAGCACCTTCGTCAAGATATGGCGCATCAAAAATGTGGGAACCTGCTCATGGACAACATCCTACTCAATCGTTTTTAACAGCGGCGATTCCTTGAGCGGACCTTCATCCGTTGCACTTGCCGGGAGTGTGAACCCTGGACAATATATCGAAATCCCGGTCACGCTGACCGCGCCCAACAAAGATGGAAGTTATCGCGGCTATTGGAAACTACGTAACGCCTCCGGGGCTTTATTCGGCATCGGTGCGCAGGCTGATACCGCTTTTTGGGTGGATATTAGAGTTAAAGGGCCATCCTACGTTGCCTATGATTTTGCTGGAAACTACTGCAAGGCAGATTGGGAAAATGCAGGTAATGCGCTTCCCTGCCCGGGAAATGAAGGCGCCGCAAAAGGTTTTGTGATCAAACTAAATGCTCCCAAAATGGAAGATGGCTCAACCGAGGATGAACCCGGCCTGCTCACCGTACCGCAGGATAAGGATAATGGAATCATCAGTGGGCAATACCCTGCCTTCACTGTGCAAGCTGGTGACCGCTTTCGTACACTCGTGAATTGCCAGTTCAATGCCAAAAAATGTAACGTGATCTTCCGCCTTGATTACAGAAATAATGGGCAAGTTAAAACTCTGGCAAGCTGGCATGAGGTGTACGAGGGCAAGTTCTATCCTGTTGACCTGGATTTGAGCGGCCTCGCAGGCCAAACAGTAAAATTCATACTTGTCGTGAGCGCGAATGGTGAAAATAATGAAGATTATGCCATCTGGCTAAACCCGCATATTATTCGTCAGGGCGTATTGCCTCCCACGCAAACTCCATCCATAACTCCAACTTTTACTTTAACCCCGACTGCAACTTTTACACCCACAGCTACATTTACAGAGACGCCCACACCGACCAATACGGCCACTCCGTAGGTGCGTTATAATAAAGTTAACCATTTTCGGAGGTTATACACATGAAATTTCGTAAGTTAATTTGGCTGGCAGGTACAACTTTACTGGCCATCCTACTGAGCGCCTGCAATTTGGGCGCAACCCCTGCTGCGACTGAAGATCCAGGTGCGATCCAGACGCAGGCTTATAACATTGTGAGCACACAAGCCGCATCCCAGCAGACACAGACAGCGCAAGCAGCTCCACCTACATCATCACCAACCAATACACCTCTCACCACCCCCACCGTGGGAGGACTTCCTACGTTCGTGTCCGTTGGCGGTACAAATACTCCCTTTGCTTTCAACACACAACAACCCGGATTGACTCCGCTGGCTTCTGCCATTCCAACAGTAGGGATAGCCGCCACCATTACCACAAAGAACGGGTGTAATGATGGCCGATATATGGGCGAAACAGGATATGTAGATGGAACAGCCATCGAGGCAGGTAAAGAAATCAAAAAAGCCTGGACAATCGACAACATTGGAGAATGCACCTGGGATGAAGGTTATGCTTTTGTATTCCTGAAGGAACTTTCCACTCCCGGGCTCAATGGCTATAATATAGTCTTACCGAAGAACAAACCTGAGGATTATACAAAGCCCGGCTACGGCCAGACATTCGTCATAAAATTTGCCGCGCCAAAGGAACCAGGTGAATATAAAGGATATTGGAAATTGAGGGACGATGCTGGTAACTACTTTGGCCCCCTCGTATGGATGACTGTCCTCGTCAAATAATGATGGAAGAAAGGCGACACATAGCAAGGAGATATCCCATGAAAACGAAACTGCCAATGATTCTGTTAACCAGCGTCCTCATTTTGGCCGCTTGCGCGCCCGCCACACCCGTTGAACCTACAGCAGATGTCAATGCGATCCGCACCTCTGCGGCAAAGACAGTAGTGGCGGAATTCACGCTGACAGCGGCAGCCTTCACCCCAACACAGCAGCCGCCGACAGAGACGCCCACGCCGGGAACTCCGACAGAAACCCCAACCACTGCTTTTGCCATAGACCCCACTCAAATAGCACTTGGCACACCCGCCGCATTGTGTGACGATTACGATTGGAATATAAACACCCTGGACGTTACCATCATAGATGGCACTGTGATGACACCCGGCCAGGAGTTTGTTAAAACCTGGAAAATCAGAAACACCGGCATTTGCACCTGGGATGATGGATATCAAGTGATCTTTTCATATGGGTCTCCGACCAATGAAGACATGGATGGCGAACCCATTCCGCTCAGTTCCCTCGTCGCGCCGGGGCAGGAAGTGGATGTGTCTGTTAATCTTAAAGCCCCCACGCTGCCGGGAGAATATACCGCCTATTGGCAGATGGTAAATTCAAAAGGCATTCCTTTTGGTAAAAAAGACTTCATCATGTCCGTAAAAATTGTCGTCCAATAAAGTTTTGAACGAAAACCTTAAACAAGCCATCAAAGAAAAAGCACGCCAGCTGGGATTCATCCTGGCTGGCGTTACTTCTTCTGAGCCGCCTGCGCACTACAATATCTTTGAAAAATGGCTCAACCAAAACATGCACGGCACAATGGATTATCTTGCGGAAGAACGGAGCCGCGTCCGCCGCGCCGACCCAAAACAAATTCTTCCTGAATGTAAATCAATTCTTGTACTGGCAATTCCATATAGTTCCCCTCTACCTAAGGGAGAAGAGATGGTGAGAGTTGCATCCTATGCACTTGGTGATGATTACCACAACATCCTCCCTCAAAAATTAAAAGCCATAGTTACATTTATCGAAGAACAACTGGGCCATTCAATTCCCAATCGATATTACACAGACACTGGCCCCATCCTTGAGCGCGAACTCGCTCAACGCGCGGGCCTGGGTTGGGTTGGCAAAAACTCCATGCTGATCAACCCGAAGGCGGGTTCCACTTTTTTTCTGGCAGAGATCCTGCTTGGCATCGATCTTGAGCCTGACGAACCATTCGCAACCGACCACTGCGGCACATGCACGCGCTGCATCACAGCTTGCCCCACCCACTGCATTCTGCCAGATCGCATCGTTGATGCACGCCGCTGCATTTCCTATCTCACCATCGAAAAAAAGGATGACATCCCCGAAGACTTGCGCCCGCAAATGGGCAACTGGATTTTCGGATGCGACGTCTGCCAAAAGGTCTGCCCGTGGAATCGATTCTCACAACCAACTGACCCAGCCTTTGAGCCGAAAATCCCGCTTCCTGTTCTGACCGAAGACCTGCTCCTGTCATCCGTTGAGTTTAATCAACGCTTCAAGAAAAGCCCCATCAAGCGCGCCAAGCGGCGAGGCTACTTGCGGAACTTATCAGTCGCTATTGGAAATAATGGCGACGAAAAAGATATTCCCATTCTTGAACAAGCAGCACAAGATGAAGAGCCTTTGATCAAAGCCCATGCAAAGTGGGCAATCCAAAAAATCCATGACACCCCTACGGGGTTGAAAACACATACATCTGATAATCTATAATCATTTCACTCCTTCGGAGTTTTCATTCAAAAATTCTCCACAGTCAATCCCAGAGAGATGGTAGGATTATAGAATTGAAAGAATCTAAAACAAATCCCGAAGGGATGAAATAGAACTTGACCAAACTTCTCATTGCCACCAATAACCATGGAAAAGTTGAAGAATTACAGGAGCTGTTGAAAGATTTGGGGATTGTTATCGTCACACCCTCACAGATCAATTTAGACCTTGAAGTAGAGGAAGATGGCAAAAATTACGCAGAGAACGCCAGCAAGAAAGCCATCGCCTTCGCCCAAGCCAGCGGATTGATCTCCCTCGCAGATGACTCTGGCCTCGAAGTCGATGTACTTGATGGCGCGCCCGGCCTACACTCTGCACGTTATTCACCGATCCCTGGTGCAAAGGACACAAATCGCCGTGAATTTCTGCTACAGAATTTAAAAGACAAACCCCGCCCATGGAAGGCTCATTTCCATGCCACGATTGCGATTACAAGACCGTCTGGTGAAATAGAGTTGGCCGAGGGCAATTGCTTCGGTGAGATCATCCCCGAAGAACGCGGCAGCGGCGGCTTTGGTTATGACCCGATATTTTTCATCCCTGAATTAAACAAAACCATGGCTGAATTGGACATGGAACAAAAGAACCGCCTTAGCCATCGCGCGCTGGCGGTGATGAATGCAACGCCAATCTTGAAGAAAATGTTTGGGATATAGAAGCAGGCTAGGGCGTGGAACGAAGCGGTAATTCATCCACAAATTTTTTAAACAGTTTTGCGACCACGTCAGGCTGTTCAAGCATGATCATGTGTCCCACATTTTCCACTACAAGGAGATGGGAATTGGCAATACCCTCATGCAAAGATTGTGAATATTTTTGGGGCATCATCTTATCCTCTGTACCGCAAAGGATAAGCGTGGGAATATTTATTTTCTCCAGTTGATCGGTTACATCAAATTCATTACAGGCAAGGAAGTCGCCCAGCAAAACAGGCGGGCGTATTTTCATCATATTTTGTTTTGAAAGCTGAACCAGACTTTGCGGAGCATCTGCGCTGAAGCAATTCGCATTGATCATTTCCACGGTGGATTCAAATGTGTTTGAATCCCCTGCCGTTTCAAGGATATTGGAAGCCACACGCATTTTTGAGCCGCCACTCAGCAGAGCCAGCCCAATAATTTTTTTCGGATATTTCAAAGCAAGCGTAAGCGCGATGGCACTGCCCATTGAAATACCCGCCATCACTGCCGCATGAATATTTAGTTCCTTCATAAAAGAAAGTACATTCTCTGCATACTCATGGATCGTCTGCCTGCCAGCCCCTTCAGATTGCCCATGACCGGGCAGATCGAGTGCATATACTTTTTCACCAGCCAGCCGCCTGATCTGCGGAGGCCAGGTTAAATAATTACCGCCCGCTCCGTGAATCAGGATCACGGGCGGGCGTTTGGGATCTTGGTCTTTTGCCTCATGGGCAAAATAATGTAACCCTGCGGCAGTGGGCATTATTTAACTTTTTTACGCGGATGATGTATACGATCTGCTGCATCCTCAGTGAGAGGAATATATACCTGAACTTTTGTGCCCTGCCCCGGAGTGGAATCGACTTGCAGGAGACCGTTCACAAGTTCGGCGCGCTCGCGCAGGTTGACCATGCCAAGGCTGCTGTTGACGCGTTTATCATAAGCCTTAGACATGGTTTCCACATCAAAACCCACGCCGTTATCGAGGATTTCCAAAAGCGCAATACCTGTCTCCATTTGCCGCAGACGCACCGAAATGGACTCAGCCGAGGCATGTTTGCGCGCATTATTGACCGCTTCTTCAATGATGTAAAAGATCACGCCCTGCTTCCCCATCTCCAGTTGAGTTGTGACTCGTTCGTCGATGTTCACTACCACTTTTTGGGTATAGGTTTCCATCATCTTATCCGCCATGGCCTGTACTGCCGCAGCCAGCCCCTGAGACTCAAGAATGAGCGGGCGCAGGGTGAAAAGCATATGGCGGATTTCCTTGGTTGTGCGGTGCGCCAACTCTTCCAATTTATCTATCTCTTCCGATGCAGATTTGACATCTTTCGTCATCATACGCTTTGTGATATTCAACCGCATCGCCATAGCCGCAATGGATTGGGTGGGGCCATCGTGCAGGTCGCGCGCCAGTTTCTTGCGCGCCTCTTCATGCACCTCAACCATGCGTTCCTTTTCTTCCACAAGGTCCTGATACAAACGCGCATTTTGAATGGCGATCACTGCCTGCCTGCCAATGATATCGAGCAGCTTCAAGCGTTCTGGATTAAAGTAATCGGGTTCGGGGTGGGCAAATAACAAAACACCATAAACATTGAACCCGCTTCGCAAAGGGAAACAATATCCACTGACGCAGTTCCTGAGCGCGATCACGTGCCCAAGTTCGGGGTCATACCCAATATCCTTGAAAGTGATTGGCTCGCCTTCATCCAGTGCTTTTTTCAATACGCCTTCTGCGCCGTCAAAGACTGCACGCATATCTGCGCTTGTAAATCGCCGCGCAGAACCGATCCGCAATTTGCCGCCGTTAAATAACAGCACAGCACCCACAAGCGGATCACTGATCAATTGTTCAGGGTCAGGGTTCAGGGCAGTCGCACTCATATCCAAAGCGGAATCAAGCACACGCTTGTAACTGAGCGTGGATGACAGAGTCGACGTCAGCTCATAAATCGCACGCATCCGCTCGTTTTGAATGGCGCGTTTCTTTTCTTCGGCATCCGTCCACAGGGCACGGTTTTTCCTCATGTGCATCATCATGCGGCGCCCGAGCAAACCAAATAGAAGGCTCAACGCGGCCATGATCCCTATGATAAGCAGTGTGAGAGAGAAATCTTCCTGGGTTTGGATGCCTGTATAAAATACAAGGCTGGAGATAAGAAAAGCAGTGATGACCGCCCCCCAAAGTTCAAAGTAGATCGAGCCCGTCAGGATCGGCAACAAACCTGTCCAAAAAGCGGGGCCGCGCATACCGCCTTGAACCAGGAAGAACGCGCCTGCCAAAATCAGATCTACTAAAATGCTGATTCTACGATGATAGGTTATACGCACGTTCAAACTTGCAAGCGCGGTCATCGCGAGATTCCAAATGATCATAATACCTAAAGGCCACATGGAAACAACGTCAATTTTTTGAGCCAGCCCAAGTGATACGATCAGACCCACCAGCATGATCCAGCGTAATGAAATGGCAAACCAATCTGCCATGTAGGGGGTGTCAAATTTTCGCATCATATCTTGCCTATCATATCGAAGAATCCAAAGGACGGCAACTCAAGGACGTTACAGCTAGATTACATCTTATTCAACATCGTATCCCATGCGGGGCAGATAGCTGGCTAAATTCTCTTTCAAGACCTGCTTTTGCGCGTCATTATAAACTTCGCGGAATCTACCGATCTTGCCCTTGAAGAAATGCAGACCTTGCTGCCCATCATTTGCACCTGGACGATATTGCTCGATCACTGTACGGACCTCGGGCCTGCTCCCGTCTAATTTGAGATAGTTCGCCAGCCTGGCAGATTCCTCATCATAATTCGTCAACAGGTCTTCGTAGCGGGCGGTGAGTACTTTTTTCTCGTTCATCCACTTTTCCCAAATGTGGACGTATTGCATCATGAATTCCACACATTTTTCAAAATCAGAAAGATATGAAAAAGCATTAGGCTGTCCCTTTGCAAGCGCGCGTTGACCAAAATCATATGCGGAGAGCATGGCGTCGCGCGGGTCACGGTAAATGTATGTGATGCGCAGCAGGCCCAAAGTCGAAAGAAGGCGCGAGGCGGTTGTCGGCCCGGCATGAGCTTTGATAACGAAAGTATTGCCCATCAAGGCAGGCAGGGTCACCATCCCAAGCCTGCGCACAGACAACACACCGATATTGCAATTGACTTCGGTGAGTATATTTTGCAGGCGATACTTCTCGCGGATGTCTTGCGCATCGGCACAGCCTGTTGTTTTCATCAGATCATGGATGAGATTATAGTGCCAGCCCGAACCTGCGCGCGGCATACCAACGGAGAGAACGATCATTTAATTTCCTTATGCAATGAAGTAGCAGATAGCCCAACCAGTATGCCTGAGACCAGCCAGATATTTGGCGTCGTGAGCGAATCCTGGGTGAAATTATAAAAGGTGATTGCCAGCCATGCAAATACTCCGGCGGTGGCGGCAAAATGCGCCCAGGGTTCGTTGCGGCGCAAAAGAGACAGCATATCACCCAACACATTGAACTGAAAGGCAACGAACAAAAAGAATCCGATCAAACCTGTTTCGGCCAGCAGACGTATATAAAGATTTTTCGGGTTGGGATACAAATTACTTTCAGGGTTCAATTGCCGCGCAATCTCTGGCACAGTGGTCAATGACCAATCTGGTAAATTCTGATAAATATAAAATCCGCTTGAGCCCAGGCCCACGCCAGTAAGCGGGTATTTTTCAAAGGCTGCAAATGCCGCGGTTGAATATGCGCCGCGTGCACCCACGCTGATATTCACCATGTATTCGCTCAAGTTTTCTGCGTCAAATTCCCACAAGCGGCTGAAATACTCTTTTTGATTTAGGAAAAGAAATGCACCAACTAAAACGCCGAGGATAGTAGCAACCATACCAATACGAAACAGAATATTGAAAACACCTCGACGAAAGCCATTGATAAACCAAGTCCACATTGAGTGAATGATGTTACGCCCTAGAAATAAGAATGTTAATCCTGCCGCGGCAACTGTGGTCAATAGCCCACCGCGTGAATAGGTGGCTAAAAGCACCAGCAGAGATAATGTCAATAGAACGGGCTCCAGCCACTTCATGCGCGTGAGGCGAAAATTCGTGACCACTGCGGCAAATAAAAATGGGATGAAGATGGTGGCAAGCTGCCCCGCCAGCCACGCAGGCTCATACGCCAGCCCGGAGATGCGATTGGTGCGCACCAGTTCGCGCATCGAAAATGCAAGCTGCCAGTGCGTCACCATTTCTTTTTCAAGCAGGTTGGTGTAGAACGTAACTGCTTGCAGACCACTCCATACAAGGTCGAGACATAAACCAGCTAATATCCATTTGACGGTAAAACGAAAATCGGTTTCATCTTTATTCATCCACGCCGCGCTGACAAAGAATGCAAGCCCGATGAAAAGAGTCGCCAGCGCGCGGATCGTCCGCCCGAAATATGTTTGCCCGCGCAGAGGGATCGGGTCGATCACAACCCCAAAGCTGGTTGCAAAAACTACAAAGAGGATAAATGCCCCAAGCGCAATGAATGCGCCTGCCCAATATAGATTTATCTTTTTACGAAATGCTTGAATTAACAAAAGCGGCAGAAGCAATGCCAGCGGATACAACGCCAGCGGGCGGACAAGTGCGCTTTCACCCAAAAATGGAAACCAGCGAAAACTAGTGACGGGTAAAGTTAGCAGAGCCGCAGCCCAAAGAAAGCGAATGAATTTATTTATGGAGTCCGAAGTCTTATCATCCCCTTTGGGGGCCGGACTTCGGTTTTTCAAGTGGGGTTTAGCTTCCATAAAATTCCACTCCAACGTCAGGAGACGTTGGAGTCCTTCGACCTTACAAATAACAAAATAAAAACAGCAAGCGTGAGAAAGCCAACTGAGCCTGCGAGTAAATATGCGCTCAAAGGTGTGCGGCGCCCTGTGGGCAGGTCGGCAGATTGAGTCACTTCAAGTTTTATGAATTCGTTGAAATTCCCTGCTTCTATTTCGGCCTGCGTTCTCTCAACAAATGCATTGGCCCAAGCAGAAGCAAGAGCCTCGGCGACTTTGGGATCATCGTCATCCGCATAAAAGTGCCAGCCTGCTTCGGCGGGTTGACTAAGCTGAAGCTTGCCTCCCCTCAACTCTTCAACTGGAATCGCATACAGCAATGATAACGGGCTAATGATCTCATCATGCCAGGCAAGCTCTTCCAACTTACGGGCTTCGCGTTCGAGATAATAGAACTGCTGGCGGTCTGTATCCTGCGGCCAAGCTTGTTCGAGGTTGAAATCTACATTGACAGTGGCGCGCGCGCGATACGGAGGCGGGGCAATAAAATAAAGCGCCACGCCGATCAATCCGCCAAGCACTGCACCCAGAACCCAAAAACGCCATGCGCGGAGTAGGCGGATGAGGTCATCGAGGGAGGGGGACGAGAGGAGGAATTTCATGGTTGAGTTCTTCTTGATCCGTGATCCGTGATGCGTAAGTGCAGATTATGAATCACGTGCTACGCATTACGGATTTCGTATCCGCCATTTCCAAAGCGGGCCGATGATTTTTCTAAGATAGTATTTTGCCACAATCAAAGAGAAAGGACTACCACCATCGCGATAATGCACACGCAGCATTTCCTGCCAGCCGCGCTCGTCCCCAACATTGGTCTTGCTGGTGGTATGAATGCGAAAATTCGCCCAGACTTTCCCAGCTAAATATTTGATAGGCGCGTGTGCGGCGATGCGAGTCCACAAATCGTAATCCATGGCGAAATAAAAGGATGGGTCAAGTGGGCCCAGTTCCTGCCAGTATTTGGCGCGGAAGAACATAGTCTGCTGCGGGATGTGGACATAGCCTTGGCGTAGGCGGCGATAATCTGTTTGCGCGGCGTTGAACTTGCCTATCACCCTCCCCTCTTCATTGATGAAATTACAGTCCGCATACACCATCCCAGCTTCTGGATTTTCGACCAGGTATTTTGCCGCCTCGCCAACCGCACTTGGGTTGTAGGTATCGTCCGAATTGATCCATGCAAGGATATTCCCTTTTGCGCGATTGAATCCTTTATTGATCGCATCGGTCTGACCCTTATCCTGTTCGCTGACCCACCAGGCGACTTTACCCGCATATTTTTTAATGACATCCACACTGCCGTCGGTCGAGCCGCCATCCACAATGATGTATTCAATATGCGGATAATCCTGCCCGAGTACAGATTGAATCGTCTGCTCAAGGAATTGGGCCTGATTAAAGGACGGAGTGATGATGGAGACGAGGGGTAGAGAAGTCATTAGTTATCAGTAGATGCCCTTCGACTATGCCGCAAAGAACACGCGGCTTCGCTCAGGGCGAAGGGCAACTTTACCATTCGTTATCTGAGTAGAAGAGAGACGAAACCGATTCAGTGATCTTGCGGATGCGTGTTACTTCTTCTGCCGTAAGTATTCTCTTCCAGTTATCGAGGCTGGCGCGGCTATCGAGTTTCACGGAATAGGTCTTGTTCTTTGCAAGCTTGGCTGGGTTTTCGGAACTGCTGGAATTGAGAATTATTTTTTTGATTCTTTCGTTAAAGGTTAAGCCGAGAGAGTCATACAATGTTTTATATCCCGCAATAGGGTCGAGAGAAAGGCCTTCGTGGCGGACAATGTTGAAGTGCGGGAACAGGTTTCGGGCGGAATGAACGAAGCGAAATATCATCCGCCAGAGCAATGCGGCCTGGCCGATGATGTCATCGGGTTGAATCGCTTCCATGTCGGCGCGGTCGGCTTCCAAATGATCACGCATGAGCAGGGGTTGATCGAGCAGATCATGAAATTTAAAGGGCCAATTCAAACGTTTGAGGCTGCTGGCAAACGCGGCAGGATGACGAACCGTGATCACAACTTGACAATTCAACTTTTGCGCAAACCAGGGGGCCGAAAAAACTGCGAATGGATCTTTGAGCAGAACGCGCTGCCCGTGCATGCTGCCAATGAAGAAGGTGTGAAAGTCACGCCCCATGCGGAGAAAATCCTTACGCGAGCGAATGGATTTAATTTCAAGCAAAGTATGATATTGAAAATTGAGCAGTTCACGAAATGCAAGGAGATATTCTGCTTCGTTCTCCTCATTGATATAGGTGTACCAATGCTTGACAGGGACGCGAAAGACGCCGGGACGATGCAAGACATTCAGCGGCTCGCTGATATAAGCGGTATCGGCATCGGCGGCCAGCATTTTGCCAACCCAGGTTGTGCCGCTGCGATGCGCACCTGTGACAAGGATGGGACTGAAATCAGTTGCCATAATATTCCTCGATTGCGTCAGCACCGTGCATGGTGACCGCGCTGATGGAATTAACCCCATAATACCTTGCAGCACAGCGATTTACCCAATGCATGGGGTTGTTGTCCAATTCCTTTATGCCGTATACACCGTCAAACTGAGGAACGATCAAATCGGTTTGGCCCTGTGCACGCAGTTTGTAGATGTGTGCATCTCGCCTGTCCCAGGCTTGTTCGCGAGCGCTGTACGAAGGGACTTCTTGAATGACCCGCAAACCTGCCCTAAAAGGATAGATAGCCAGCAAAAGCAAGATCAAGACGGGCATGTATGAAAAGTAAAGATTATCAAATAATTTCCACTTGATCTGTGAAAGCCAGATCCCTAGTAGCACACCTTCGAATACAAGCATGATCGTCATCAAGTAATGAGCGAAAAAACGAGCACGTTCCACAGGAAAGGTTTGACCATAAGCACTGGTGGAAAATCCAGCTGCGATGAGGAGGATTAACATCAACGGCAATATCAGTGCAAGGTTACGGTTGGTCAGTAGATTGACATTAATCGAATCTCCCCTTTCACGATAGATCACAAAGACCAGTATGGCGGGGCAAACGATGCTGAGTAGGATCGGGAGCGGCAATGTCTTAAAAGTATCAATCATGAAAAAATGAGTGTATTGCACTGTTTTTTGGATCCACTCAACAAAGGATGTTGCGTCATCACCTAGTTTCGATACGGCAGGAGAGAGGGCCATTACTGCCAGCGCAGAAACTGCCCCAGCCAGGATAGAACCCGTCAACAAAAGCAGGGAGTGGCGTAGTTTATTATTCTTCACAAAAAACCAGCTATAGGTAAAACCCAAACCTGAGCCAACGATCATCACTGTCACAGGTGGTTCGGAAAATCCACCGATCATGAATGATGCAAAAAATAACATAATGGTGAACCATATAGGTGGCGACGTTTCGCGGCTTGAACGGATCATGGAAAACATGGAGGCAACGACGAAATTAAGAAAGACCAAAGGTGTGAAGTGAGTATCCATACTAGATCGCCAATAAAAAGTCTGATAACGATTGGGAGCCTCTAGTATAGAGATGAAAGCCAGCGTAGTTCCCAAAAAAATATCCATCAGAATATGCCACTCAATGCCTGCCACCCGGCGAACTTGCCGCACGAGATGAACAAGGCCAATTGTCCAGAGTATTATCAATGCAGCCGGCACGATCTCGATATTTCGTGAACCCAGTAGGGACTCCATCAAACCTACAAAAAGAAGGTTGGAGTAGCGGTTTGCGGCGCGCCAACTCCCTTCTTCATAACGGTTGATGACAGCCCCCAACGGCGAATAAGTTTGGGTAATATAAGATTCGCAATAGTCATCTGATATATAGCGGGTAAAGGTCCCAAGATAGGCAATTGCAGCCAAAAAGGCAAGCGACCCAACAATATACAAAAGAGCTATAAGTTGAAATGGTCTTTTCGGATTCATTTATGTTTACGATTCGTTTCTTTTTGAGCATGCCCAAAACAAGTGATAATCATTCAAGCTGCCTTCTTCGAGATAATTATTTACGCACTGTAGATGAGGTAACCTATTTCATATTAAGGTATTGTGTTCAACAATTTTTCTTCCACTCTCAGGCAATCTTTTCCACTGCACAAGGCAAGCTCATGCGACCATGTTGATAACCACTCAAGAATAGCCGGGTCTACAGAAGAAGCGAGATTTTCCAATTGATAGGGATCTATCGTCATATCATAAAGCTCTATAAAACCATCATGCTCAATATACGTATATTGAGCGGTTCGAAGCCCAATTGAACTTTGGGAAATTTTCTGAGCAGGCGACAGCTCAAAGACGGAATTAATAATCCTGCCCAGCAATGGGGCTTCAGTTGAATCTTCATTGATCGAAAAGCCATAAGTTTCGAGAAATAAAACCTGACGCCAATTGGTTTCAGGGATGGATTCACCAGCCAAAACCCCTGCCAGGGATCTCCCTTCCACAAACTCAGGAGGCGTTACGCCCGCCCATTCAGCAAAGGTAGGTGCAATATCCACATTTCCTGCAAACAAATCTGATATTTCACTACCTTCAGGAATTCCGGGACCCCTCACTATGAATGGAACTGCAATGTCCTCTTCATAAAAGGTACTTTTTCCATAATACAACCTGTGCTGCCCCAAGTGATATCCTTGATCAGATGTAAAAACAATATAGGTATTTTCAAGTTCACCCGTTTGCTCAAGGGTTGTTATCAGATCTAAAAGCATTTCATCAACTGCCTGCATGGATAAAACGCGTTGACGATACATCTCATCAATTTTTGATCCTTGCTCTTCAGTGAGCAATGGGTTGAAAGGCATATCTCCGGGCTTATCACTTACATCATCTTCATTGAATGACGGCGTACGAGGAGCAGTGATGGATGGAAATAGATCCAAATGACGTCTCGCAGCTGTTGCGGGTTCATGTGGTGCAAAAGGAGCGAGATAAAGAAAAAATGGAGTTTCATCCTGTGCAGCGCGCTCGATAAACTCAACTGCCTTACGATTCATCACATCTGTAAAGTAATTCTCTTCATCTGGGGAATATGGCACCAAAGCTCCATTTTCATTCAATACATAATCATAGCCGTCATATGCATTTTTTTGAGCAGGGCTGGCCCATTCCGACCAGCCCGCGGGGACGTAAGTACGGTCATCTCGAGATGGATATTCATTAAAGTATTTGCCAATAAGCGAGGTACGATATCCAGCCACCTGCAGCCAGACGGCTATTGTGGATCCTTCATTGCCTGTTTTATAGAATTTGGAAAACCCTCCATACGGCGCCTCGTTGTTATAAACTTGATGGCTATGTGTATATTGTCCTCGCAGAATGCTTGCACGCGAAGTGCAGCACATGGGGGTTGTCACAAAAAAATCGTTCAGGGTTGTTCCACGAGACACCAACAGCTCCTGCAGATTCCGCATATAGTCTATTGTCCCAAGTTTTAGATCCAGATCATCCGCGATGATAATTATGATATTGGGTCGTTTCTCTTTTGGCAGTACAACAACATCAACTTTGTCATTAGTGGCACCGCAGCCCACAACAAAAATATTCACGATCAATAGAGTAAATGCGACACGCGCAACGGAATACTTCACAGACAGACCTTCCTTTCAAAGTGACGCCCCCGCATCATAACGAAACATGGATCAAGGGACATGTTGCAATCACCGGCGAAGGTCGTAGATCACGTAGCCGTCGCCTTCTGCGAAAATGGGATACTCATCCAATTTTTGCTTGAGTAAGGGCTGGCGATTCAAGTCGTTGAAATCGGTGACTACGAAGAGGTCCTTCTTCGATGCGATCTCCGCGAATTGTTCCTCGAAATCCATTTGCGCGCCGCGCAGGTCGTCGTGATAGATCAAGTCGCCATAGGTGGGCCAGGAGGTGATATTGCGCCAGCCCCAATAGGCCATGCGCGAGCCGTAGTCCTGCGTGAGGCCTGCAAGATTATACCCGTCAACTTTTTGGCTGATCTCAGCCCACATCTCCGCTTCGGGGCGATAGTCTATGGCGTTCATTTGGTTGCGAGTGTTCCAGAGCGATGCAGACAAACCAGAAAGCAGAAGGCAGTAAGCCGCCACGCGGAGGGAGCGAGTTGCGGTGAGTTTTGTCAGTTGTGTGAAAAACATTTCTGCCAAAGGCGCGAGCGATAATGCCACGATGGGGATCAAGGGCAGGGAGTAGTAATCGTGGGTGGAGATGTGATAGTTAAAGTAAAGGCCGAAGAGGGCGTACCCAGCCCAAAGCGCGAACATGAAGCGACGTCTTTCATCATCAAAGAAAAACAATCCCAGCAATGCGATCATCAAAGGGATACTGCCGATGACCAGGTTAAGCATGCCGACCCAGCCAAGATAATAAGATGGACTCAGAAAATAGGAGGGGATGAAACGTCCGCCAAACTGTTGACCGAGATAACCCGCGATGAAGACGCCGTAGATGAAGTAGGCCGCGCCTGGCAGGATGCCCAAAACGCTCATGACGTAAACCTGAGGCTGCTTCAAAACATCAATCAGTGACCTGCGCCCGAGCAGCAGCGCACCCACCCCGCCGCCAATGACAAAGAAGGCTGCGACGAATTTTATGTAGATGGCAAAACCGCCGAAGAGACCTGCGAGGATGGCGAAAGCCCAACTTCTTTTTGAACCGCGAAGAGCGCTAAGATCGCTAAGGTTTACATCTTTTGAACTCTTCGCGACATCTCTGGCACCGCCCACCAGGGCAGGTGTAGCGAGCCTGGCGGTAAATAGTTCATCAGACCAATGATAAACCGCCCACCAAAAAATGATGATGAGCATGACCATCAATGGGTCGGGTTGGAAGCTGCGGCTGGCAGTGACTGCGTATGGGAGGAAAAGATAAAAGGCGGTGGTGACGAGCGCGCCGTCGGTTGAGGTTAATCTGCGCGCAAGCAAAAAGAGGAAGACCGCGCCGATGATCCAAAAGGCGGAGGAATACACGCGTGGAACCCAAAGCTCTTCGCCTGTGAATTGATAAGTGTATGCCACCACGCGTTCAAGGAATTCAGGCTCCACCGAAGCGCGGAACTTCCACTGCTGAATGGCAAACGCCCGTTCTTCGGCGGGAGCGTCGGTAAGGGTCTGATAATACATACCCCGCGCCTTCAGCGCCGAGAGCATCTGGCGTGTAGGATGAAAATCCAGCGGCAGGTCGGTGAGGTCATAAAGGCGAATCGCAAAGCCAAGCAAAAGAATGATAATCAATGCTGTGACCCATGCCCTTTGGGATGCAAAAAATGAGGGATTTTCTTTCATAGGGAGAGCTTATTGTAACGTAAAAGCATGGGGCTCGCTTGTGTACGCGAGGGCAGGGGCGTATAATCTGAATATCTGGATATAAGGTGCATATACAGCAAAATTGCTGTAAAGTCCCCTTGCGGGATAACACCCTAAATCGGGTGTTTATACAGCGTGCCGTATAAACCATAGTTAGGCGCTCATCACTCAATAATATTGTGGATTTGCGATGAATTCATCAGCAGTTGTATTCGGGCTAAATCATGAAAGATATCCGTATGTTTTCGATCGTTCGCGACTAAGATTAGGAGCAATGGTCTATGTAAGATTTAACAACGCAAATGCGCCAGAAGATTTTTATCCAGAATTTAGGCCGTCATGTAGTCCTTATTTTGTGATGTGGATTGCTCCATCAGAATGGTTTGTTCTTCTACAAGACAAATTCGACCTTGATAATTCTTTTCAAGAAAGGCTAATAAAAACTGTTGAAGGTTATCTTGACAAAGAAACTGTAATCAAAGCACTAAACATAGCGGCCAAAGATATTCGTCCTGAATATATGTTCAAAACTAGCGAACTGGACAGCAGTAGACTTGCCGTAATTTCTACGGTCGTAGAACGCCTAGACTTATGTTCAAAATTGACTCAAAAAACAACTGCAGAGCAATTATTTCATCACTATAGACCTTTAGTTGTCTATCTTCTGCTCACATGTTTCGACAGATTAGGACAACCAGCAGATTGGTTAGATTTTGGAAGTTGGCTAAATTCAAGCAGCAAAAAGCAAGAAAGAGAGAATGCCATAAATTGGGAAATCGAAGATCAAGTTGACATCGCGCTGGGATACTACAATGCATACAATAGAATATATGGCGTTAGCAGTTCATTTTATAGATTTCTTCATGAGATTATTCCTTCCCAAATTTATCAGGAATTGCTCGATAGCATACGATTTGAAATACTCGATAACCCACCCAATATCGGAAATCATAGAAGTAGTGACAACAGCACAAAAGAGAAATATTTATTTAGTTTACGAAACGATTACACACATAAAGCAAAGTTTGTCCCTGGAGTAACAAAGGATATATGGCCCGAGGGAGTAATCGGTAAAGACACTTGGGAAATGTTCCAACAATCTATTGAACAATCAACATGGAAAACCATTTCTGTAAGGAGTTGGCCCGAAATACTTGAAAAGGTTGTGAGAGTCGGGTTGGCCGTGTACATAAAAAGAATAATTCTAAGATCGACAAGCGCCTAACACAGCGTGCACTCTGTCTCGCTTCGCTCGCGGAGCGTGGCTTCGAGTTTTTCATGTTCCCAAGCAGAGTCCACACCCACCCCAGCTCCACAATGCCCAAGGGCAGTCCATCCAGCAAAATTAGAACGATAATGGTCAAACGTATCGGTATATTATTTTTGTTTTCAATTGTTGGAGCTAGTGTCATGTGGCTTTATTATTCCGCCTATTTAAATGGTATGTTTGTCAAATGGGAGCCAAGGGGATATCCGCCAAACAAGGTACACAAATTAATTGGACTTGGCTACATACAGACAGAAACAGGGGATGTTTATCAGTACACAACTACCCCCAATTGCACAGAAAACTGTTGGATTAAGTCTAACACTCCTGATCTCCATAATCAATTTCAAATTCCATTAGATGAGTGTGCCCACATGTTGCCACTGTTAAATAACTACATCGATTCGGTTGCAGTTTGTGAAATATGGGGTAACGGCAGTTCATTAACTATTGATGCCATTGATGCAGACGGTAAAGTCTACTCGTGGAAGCACAACTATATGGGAGGGCTTATTGATCCATTACTGCCTTATATTGGAGCAATAATTGGTTTATTGATGGGTGTTGTTTTTTCCAAATCAATAAGATAAGGTTATTTTGAAGGCGGATGATCATTAGAATCTGGAGGATGACATGGCAAAGAAGGTTGAATTAAAGACGAAGGTTAATGATGCAAGCGTGGAAGGTTTTCTCAATTCTGTTGCAGATGAACAACAGCGCGAAGATTGTTTTGAGATCCTCAAATTAATGAAACAAGTTACAAAAGAAACGCCCAAGATGTGGGGTTCAAGCATTGTCGGCTTTGGAAGCTACCACTACAAAGGCGCCAGCGGGCGCGAAGGTGACTGGATGTTGACAGGCTTCTCCCCTCGCAAACAAAACCTGACGCTATACATCATGGGAGGGTTTAATTTACATACAGATTTGCTGAAGAAGCTCGGCAAACATAAAACAAGCGTGGGATGTTTATATATCAAAAAACTGGATGATGTGGATAGAAAAGTTTTGAAAGAACTGGTGGCTGAGTCTGTAAGAACGATGAAGAAACTTCAAAGTAAATAAACTTTGTAAAGAGATCCTGAAGGCTCAGATTCATTTCCGTTTGGCGCATGCTCTTATCTGAAACATTTTAGAAGTAGAATTCCTTTAAACTTTCCAGTTCATAAGGAGTAGACCAGTCATGACGAATGAGACATTAACACATAGGCTTGCCCGACGTGATGACCTCGAAGCGCTTAAGGCATTGATGGATGCAGCAATATCTGAAAATCAGAAATCCTTTCTCGATGAAAGTCAGATTGCATCAAGTAGAGCGATTATGGGGTTGGATACTCAACTCATTGACGATAGAACGTATTTCATTATTGAAGCTAGCGGTCAATTGGCAGGCTGTGGTGGATGGAGTCGTCGTGCTACTATGTATGGCGGAGATCAAACGCCAGGACGAAGCTCTGCTCTCCTTGACCCGACGAAAGATGCAGCACGTATTCGCGCCATGTACACTCATCCCAATCACACTCGCAAAGGAATAGGTCGGCTGATCATCTCGTTGTGTGAAGAGGCTGCCAAAGCTGAAGGATTCACGAAGATGGAATTGGTTGCAACATTGTCAGGAGAACTACTGTACCGCGCCTGCGGATTTGAACCTTATGAAAAAATCGTTGATGATCGTGGCGGTGCAGGAGTTCCACTTTTACGAATGAGAAAAGTGTTAGCATAAATGCCGCCCAACACGATGTGCGGCAGCGGCGGTGCAAGTGTCTTGCGATATTATTGGTAAAAGTTATCAGGAGTATGAATATGGCTAAAACGACGGCGGTAAAAGATACCCCGCAATATGCCCTGCAATCTGCTGAACTGGAGCAGGTTCAACTGCAGAATGAAAAGCTGAGGCTTGAACTGGAAGGATTGAAGAGGAGGAAGCCCTGGTATGGCAGCCTGGTCCAGGTGGTGCCGATCATCACCACGCTTGTCGCGATCGCCGGGTTCTTGTGGGGCGTAATTCAATATCGCGACCAGCAAATCAAAAACCGAATTGCACAGGAGCAGCAGTCCCTCCGCGAAGAGGAGACGGCAGAGCGGGAATTCATGAAGCCCTGGCTGGAAAACCAGCGAAAAATCTATTTAGGAGCCTTATCCGCTGCCGCAACAATAGCGAACTCTGATGACCCTGAAAAGGTGAAGCAGGCCACGGAAGAGTTCTGGCAGTTGTATCAGGGGCAGATGATCCTAGTTGAAACGAAGAGTGTGTCGGGTGCCATGGTTCACTTCGGAGATTGCCTTGATGGTACTGAGACGTGCAGCAAAGCTGAGCTAAACTCCCGCTCTCGCGCCCTCGGGACAGCGATGGCAGAGTCTATGGCGGCTACAGCAAAGATGACCTACAAGGAATTTGCGGCCAATCAATTTCGATACACCTCTGGCCCCTAAATGATCGAACAGGAGATACATCATTGATGACAGAAAACAAGTTGCCCGAAAAACATGATGAAGCCTATTGGCTAGCCAAAGAAGAAGCCATCCTTCCTTTATTGGTGGGCCTGGCCGATTACGGCTTTGTGATCGATCATGACTGCCATCTCCAGGGCTGGACGGATGATCCACGCGTTCTTATCCGCCCGGCTTTGGCCGAGAGACTCCAGCAGGCACGTGACAAGCTCCAACCCGGGCAGAACTTTAGGGTATTGGATGGATGGCGGCCGTGGCCGGTACAGAAAGCTGCCGCGGAGGATGCCAGACGCCAAATCGTTGAAGCGCATCCGGGCTGGACTACGGAACAAGTTGATTCGCAGCTTCAAGTCATGGCGCCTCCCGCGAGAATCGTGCCGCTCTTTGGAAGTCACCGTTACGGCGGCGCATTCGATCTGACGATCATTGGCTCTGACGGTAATGACCTCGAAATGGGCGTGCCAGTGAATTATGTGATCGGACCCGAGGCGGCCCTACTCCACTATGAATTCCGCGAGGACCTGACAGAGCAGGAAAGATTGGGCAGTCAGAATCGCCGCATCCTCATCCGTGCCATGGAAGCCGCAGGGTTTGACCCCTACCTCCCTGAGTTCTGGCACTGGAGCTACACCGGCGATATCTCAGTGAGATAATGCAATTTGCTACCTGGATACAAAGAAAGCGTGTCACCCTGAGGGAGCGCGTTTTCCGCGACCGAAGGGTCTGGATTCATAGTGTCAGAGATGCTTCGGGGCAATGTGCGCCCCTCAGCAAGACACATCGAGAGTATGGTAGCAACTTGAGTTAATATAGGATGGAGCGCCAATGGAATTACCAGTCCCGCACGAGGCCTTTATCACTTTTCTGCTAAACGCCAAACGACATACTTATGCTACCCAGGGGGATGATGCAACGGTTCCGCCTCTGTTGCCGAATTCGCGTCAATTGGAATATCAAGATGGGACACTGCTTTATCGCGACATCTATTTTGGTCTAAGCCGTTTTGCGGGCCAGGAGGTTATCTTCCATGACTCTTCACCCATATGGGCCATGTCGTATAGTGGCGGGGTCGTTCCATCAACGTCTGCCTCTCTCAACATGACGCAGATCTATGCGTTTCTTCGAACGGCACTGTCCCTGGTGGAGCCAGAGCGTCCTTATCGTGGTCCAAATTTTTTTCAGGAAAAGGCCTACATTTATACAGACAAAAGTGAGGGCGATGTCGAATCCTTTTTTGGAATGGAGGCCATTGCTTACGATAACCGCCAGGTCTATGAACTTCACTATAATGGCGGCTTCATAAGTTGATGAGTAAACGTATGAGCCAGGTATCAATATGTTCAGCGTAAAAGACCGCGATAGCATTCGTGACCATGTTCTGGGACTGGCTGCATCTGACGCGCGAGTGGTGGCTGGCGCTGTGGTTGGTTCGCTCGCGCTCGGAGATGAGGATCGCTGGTCAGACCTTGACCTGACCTTCGCCGTCGCCGATGACTTCCCCATGCTTGACGTGCTTGAAGACTGGACCCGTGACATCGTCAAGGAATTCGATGCGACACAACTGTTTGACCTGCCAAGCGGCGCATCCATTTATCGCGTGTTCTTGCTCCCGGGCTGCCTGCAATTCGATCTCTCGTTCACACCCGCCTCCAAATTTGGGGCTACCGGCCCGAAGTTTAAATTACTCTTTGGCAGTTCCGTCGAAAAACCTTACCCGCAGCCAGCGTCCGCGCAGGGACTTTTTGGCTATGCAGTCCATCACGCGCTGCGTGCGCGCTTTTGCATCGAACATGGCCGCTACTGGCAGGCCGAGTATTGGATCAGCGGTGTTCGCGACTACACCCTTAGCCTAGCCTGTCGCCGCCGCGGACTTCCTACAAATCATGGAAGAGGCTTTGACGATCTTCCCCCCGAAGTTCGAGATGTTTTTAGGGGTGCATTGGTAGCTTCGCTAGAACGAGACGAACTACTGCGCGCGCTTGACCGTGTCATTGATGGATTATTACAGGAGGCAGGTCAGGTTCAGGAGTTAGCAAACAAAGTTGAGCCGCAGTTGCGTGAGTTAACTGTTGCATGGGATAGCCACCGCTGAAAGATTATTCCGGGAAGCAACTATGGATCAGGATGAATTTGTTATTTTTGCCGAGTTGGATCGAAAAAACTTTGAGCCAATCCTGGAAAAGTTGATGGGGCATTTTCAGAGTGTTCAATTTGGCAGGCAGGGGGATGATTGGATCTGGGTCAACTTCTCGAATGGAAAGATCGAGATCGATACTTTTTCTTCAATGAACTTGGAAGTCAAGGGTAGACGCAGTCAATATACAGTTTCTAGAGAAATTTTGAAGATAATGGAAAAGAAATGGATTATCGAAGAATTTGATCCGCCCAAGGTGGATTTGACCAGATAAATCTAATTGACTCAAGTTCTCACCATCGTCGTATCGTGTCATGCTGAGGGCGTTCTTCCCGAAGCATCTCTGTGCAGAATTTTCGTAAGTTTTAACGCAAAGACGTAGAGTCGCAAGAAAAAACAATAGAATCTTTGCGCCTTGGCGACTTTGCGTTAAGAACCTCGATTAAAATCAGATCAAGAAGTAAAGATAGCAACTCACGCTAAATATCACTTCTTATATCGCGCTTCTCTGCCTTTCAAGATTGCATCCCTTAATTTCCCCAACCCCAACAAGCTCAAAATAGCGGAAACAAAAATATTTATCCGTGCCAATGCAGTAAGAGGATGAATGAATAACGCTCGCATCCATGCAGAGAGGGCTTTTGCTGGCTGGCCGCCATCGAGAAGGTAACGCGAATCCACGCGGTGGGCGGAGGCGCGGGCACGGCGATTTACCTTGGCGAGGATGGGCGCAAGATAATCATCTTGCGCTACGACTTCCAGGATACGGAAGGCTTCGTGACCAAACTCGGTAGCTTTGGCGCGGTTCTTGGCTTCGGCATGGTATCGCGCGGCAGACCAGGTTTGGTCCACGTGTAGGATTTTTCCGCGTTTGGCGATTTGTATCCACAAGAGATGGTCGAGTAGAAAGTGGAAAGTAGTGTTGAGTCCCTCTGTTTTTTGCAGAGCAGAACGGCGCATGAACACGGCTGGCTGACCGATGATCTGAAAGCACAACAAATCTTCCAAGGTCAATTGTTTGTAATTCAAGGTGTTGAAAGTCTTGCCGTGTTCGTCCACGGCGAGCATGTTCCCATATACCAGCACCACATCAGGATTCTCTTCAAAGACTTTCACCGCCGCGCTGATTGTGCGTTGCAAATAATAATCATCAGAGTTGAGCCAGGCAATGATGTCTCCTGTCGCACGGGCAAATCCCTTATTGATCGCATCCGCCTGTCCGCGATCTTTTTCTGAAACCCAGTAATTAATGGCGTGATTACCAAAACCCGATAGCAAGCTGTCGGACTCCAGAGTATATTTTTTTATTATCTCCACACTGCCATCTGTGGATGCGCCATCCACAACGATATATTCGATGCGCGGATAGTCCTGATTCAAAACAGACAGGATCGTCTGCTCGAGGTAGGCTGCCTGATTGTAGGAGGGGGTGATGATTGAAACGAGGGTCATATTAATGGGACGCGGATAAACGCGGAATACGCGGATTTTTATTTCTGCTCCCACGTGGGAGTCTTGCGGAAGTTATCGTAGGCTTTACGACGAAAGTCAGGCTTCGGGCCAAAATTTAATAAAAGCCCCACCTCGTACGGCGTCGCACGTAAATAATTTAACAATTGCGCTTCGTGCTCATTCAAAAGACGAGAGACTGCTTTCAGTTCAACAATCACGAGATCATTGATTAATAAATCAGCAAAATACTCGCCAACAACCTGCCCCTGAAAATGGACAACGATCTTCACCTGTTGTTGCACTTTGAGTCCCAAAGCAGTCAACGCAATGAACATTGAATTTTCGTAAACTTTTTCCAAAAATCCATACCCCAATTGCGGATAAACAATCTTGAAAAAAGCATGCAAAATCTTATCGGTTATATTTCTGTGCTTGAGTTCAACCTGGCTATTTAACAACAATCCTCCGCGTCATCCGCGCTCGTCCGCGTCCTATTTAATTTTTAGGTCATACAACACATACCCATCGCCTTCAGCAGTAATGGGATATGTATCCAGAATATTTTTCAGATCGGGCTGCTTATCCAGTTGGCCAAACGCGGTCACCAGAAAATAATCCATGCCATCGGTCAGCTCTGCAAATTGCTCGGCATTATTTTTATCGGGGTTGCGCGCCTCGCTCAGGCCTGTCGCCAGCGGCCACAGGCTTACCCTGCGCCAGCCATACATCATCAAACGATAGCCATAATCCTGGGTCAGCGCCATCACATTTCCATCGGATGGAATCGCCTCGCCCACTTCACCCCAAAATGCAGGCTCATGACGAAAATCTTCGGCGACTAAAACGGAGCGTGCTACATAAGCTTGATACCCGATGACAGCCACAATCAAGGCGATGAAACCCACGCGTCCTACTCCGCCGGTAACTGCCACACTTTCAACCAGCGGATTCAACACGACGGCCAATCCCAGCGCAATGATGGGAATCAGTTGAATATGATAATAACTATGCGTATACATTTGAAAAGGCAGCGTAAGTCCGTACAATAGATAACCGATCCACAAGCTAACCAATAACCATCTCATACGCGGACTGGCGATCAACGCGCCCGCCATGCTCAGGAAGATGATCGTCAGTCCGAAGATGGTTCCGAGGAAAGCCAGCCACTTGGTATAAAAATCTGTGCTGGTGATGAGGTTGATGAGAGCCACTGTCCACGAGAAGAAATATTCCGTGGAGCGGCTTTGGTTGAGGAAAACATAATAAATCAGCGCAGGAACGACCATAATGGCCGCCATCACCCACACCTGTTTTGATTTCCAGAAATCCTTTTTGAGGGTGAACAACACCATCGCAATTGCGGCTGAACCCACGAAGAAGGCAATGACGATCTTTACAAAGGTTGCGATCCCGAGAAAGACGCCAGCCAGAATGGCCCACTTCCATGTCTTTTTTCTGGAGTCGGACAGCTTGCTGTCCGATGCAGGAGCAAGCTCCTGCACTCCAGAGTCTTCGCTCCAACGATAAAAAAAATAAACACCGATCACAAAAGCGGAGGTCATCAATGGGTCGGGCTGGAAGGAACGGCTGGCCTGCACCGAAAACGGGAGTACGAGGTAATATGCCAGTGCGATCAACGCAGCCCAGGGAGAGGTTGCACAGCGCATCAAGTCAAACAAGGCCATGCCTGCTGCAAGCCAGAAAAGAGTCAACCACACTCGCGCCACAGCAATATTCTCGCCTGTGATGAGATAGGTATACGCCACAATAGACTCGATAACGGGCGGCTCGTACTTCCCAACCGAGCGGGCGAAGGATGCTGCCAGTTCACGTTGTTCAGTGGTTGCTGAAGGAAGGATGGAATAATAAATATCCCGCGCAACCAATGAGTTGCGAAGTTGGCGCGAAGGGTGAAAATCCAATGGAGGATCAGTGATATCGAGCAGACGGAGGAGTCCACCCAGGGCGAGGAGAATGATGAGGACGATGAACCAGTTGCGAGATTGGGGAGGAAGCGACATGGAGGAAGGTTGAAGGTTAAAAGTCAAAAGTCGAAGATCAATCGCAAATCAAAAATCGTTAATCGTTAATCAAAGAGGGAATTGTAGTCGACTTTAGGGAAGACAGTTAATTTGCCGTCGATGGTTGCATCCACGATTTCACGGCCTGCTTTGCGATAAGCTTCGCGCGCCATGATGTAACCAATCTCGGACGTATCAAGGTCAGGCAGTTGCCATCTGACGCCCTTGCCAAAATAATTGGGCGAAACATGATTAGGATCGTCGCCCTCGGAGACCACAACTTTATTGGCATCGCCTTTCGATGTGAAATTATGATCCACACCGATTAGGATGATCTTTTCAAAGCCCATGTGAAAGGCAAGCTGAAGCGCAAAGGTTGTGACGGTAGCTCCCTCCCAAACACGGCCTGTTACATCCTGAGCAAAACGTGGGCCGGTGTAGGAGGTGTAGATGAAAGTTGGAATGTTTGAAAGTTGTAAGGTTGGCGGGAAATGACGAGCCGAGCGCCATGCTAAAAATTTCGGCATGGGTAATGCGAGGATATCGTTTGCGAATTGTTCGATAACGAGATCGTTGATGGAACAAAAATAGGTTGTGGTAAAACCGAGCTCAGGGAAAAGCAAATAAATGCGATTCATGCCAAACGTAAATTCATTTCTTAGTTTGGAGAGGTCAGTTTGTTTAAGGCTGGGACCATTCCCAATGATGAAGGCACGCTTGCCCTTGTGAATGTCTCTGAGTGCCGCAAGGCGGCGAATACTCTCGCGCCGCCAGGGATGCAGGTATGCATCAGGCAGTTCGGGAATACGTTTGATCGAGTCGTAGGTGTTGCGGGTGAATTGCCAAACAGGCTGGGGGAAAATCTTTTTGAGGGTTTGTTTCATGCGGGGAGGAATTCCTTGCGCGCGATGAAGAGGACGATCAAGGCGGTTAGATTGAGAAGCACGAAGAGCAGATCAGCAAAACCGAACTGGTCAAAGATCGTCGAGAGAATATTGATCGCAAGGACGATGACGGCAAGCCTGAATATTTTCAGTTTTCTACGCTGCAATTGAAAAGCGCAAAATAATACGACTGCGCCATCCACAAACATCAAAAATGCATAGAAGGCATATAGGCCAGCCTGGCCTGGGTTATCACCAATGCGCGTGAATGAACCAATTCCAAAAATGACCAGGACTGCGGCCAACAGCAAAAATAAATAACGTGAAAGTTGAGAAGGGGATGCTTTCATGTCATTACTCCGTGCTTAATCTGGCAGTTGCACCGCCATCCACGATCATGGCCTGACCAGTCATAAAGGATGATTGCTCATTATCAGCAAGGAAATAAATGGCGCGTGCGATTTCTTCCGGCGTACCCACCCGCCCGTTGACAGTTTTCCGCGCGAGGTTATCCAACCGTTCCTGCATGTCACCCTGCCCAACGTGCCCGCGTCCCAAACCCGCGCGAAGCATAGGTGTATCCACTGCACCCGGCAGAATGGCATTGACACGGATGTTATCAGGCGCGAACTCGATTGCCATGGCGCGAGTCAACGCAAGCAAACCGCCTTTGGATGCGGCATATGCGGCGATGTTCGCAGAGGTCTGCACAGCATGGACAGAGGACACGTTCACCACTGCGCCACCCTTATCGGCTTTCAAAAGAGGGTATGCCAGTTTTACCCCCAGAAACGCTGAGCGCAGATTTGCGGCCATGACCGCATCCCACTCTTCCACTGTTGTTTGGATCAACGGCTTGGCAACCTGCAAGGCCGCATTATTGACCACCGCATCCAGTGAAGTTGTGAAGGCATGGGCTTTTTCAAAGATGGCTTCCATATCTTCGGCGCGCGAAACATCAGCCTGGATGAAGAGGCCATTTTTTGGGAATGTGTCGCCAAATTCAGCCCTGTCCACGCCGATGACGTGCCAGCCTTTTTCAGTGAAGAGTTTTACGGTTGCGCGGCCAATTCCACCCGCCGCGCCAGTGATGAGGATTGTTTTTGTCATAGGGTTATCTTTTTTGTACACGGAATGACACGGATTTCATGGAGCATTCAAACGAAATACAAGACAGTCTTCAACAGTAGTTTCAGTGTGATAGTTTTCAGATACAAAGGAAAATATTTGTTCCATGCCGGGTTGGATGTACATTTTACGTTTGAGACCAGGCGTTGAATACTGTTCTTCACGAGTAACGGAGTCTAATGAAGGGATGGCGTCCACTGAGCGGGAGCAATCCAAGATCAACTTCGGGCGATTGGAAGTCAAGTCTGTGATGTACGATGATTCGATTTCTTCAGTTAACGAATCCTCAAGGAAGAGCGGATAATACAAATACTTGACGGGTGACCTCCGCCCTGCTATGAAACTAATACCCATATCGGGGTACCATGTCAGAACAAGATCATCAGGCTGGGTATTTTCTTGAACATAGGCTGAGAGCGGGTCAACATATTCCATTTCATGTGCGCCATCGAATAATTGACCGATGGTTTCTCCGTAGCGTGCCCCTGAAGATGGGAAGACGACAAATAACATAACAATGAACCCCAACGAAACAAACTCGCCTAGCCAGTCACTCCACCCCTCCAGGGAGGGTATCTTGAACGTAACCTGCCAGAACTCTGCAAAGACAAATGCACAATAGACCGCAACAGCTAAAGTCCAACTGATGTAATAATGTGTGAAACCCCTGCCTGAGAGGTTGCTCAACAGGATTTCAATCGGGAACCAGATGAGCAGGAAGGATTCCAAGACCGACAATTTCCTCTGCATAAAACTGATTAACGCGCGAAAGACAAGGATGAACCACGCGAACAATGTAAACCAGCCATACCAGGACATTCCATAACGGCCGAAACCGCCGAATAAATCCAACCATTCCCTGTCCTTTGCGGAAGCATAGGAGAAATTGAAGATGAGGGAGGCATAGATCATGTCTCCTGCTGCACCAAACAGTGCGAAGTAAATGATCCACAACAAAAGCGGAACTGCAAATCCAGCCAGAGTTGCAAGAACAGTCTTTATTGCTTGCGCAAAATTTCTTTTGAACGCATCAAATAGGAAGACTGCGATCAATATCGCAAACAACCCGCCGATGTTATTGGCGCGAAATGTAAAGCTCAACCCAAACAGCGCGCCGATCCAAAAATATTTCCAATAATTTCTTTCGGCATCCACCATCGAAAGGAAGAGATACAGTCCCGCCGCATTAAAAAGAAGCGCAAACTCTTCGGTGTAATTTCCGTACCCCAACGCCACGCGCAGACCAAGTGCAGCCATGGTCATGCCGAACAAAGCCGCGCCCAGCCCCCATCGCTTTGACAGAGTGCGATATAAAAGCAGTAGCGTTCCAAAGACGCAAATAAACTCTACGATCCAAACTCCCCAGCGCGCCCCGCCGCCCAGCCATAATCCCAGGGCGTTGATATAGAAAATTGCAGGGCCTTTTGAGTCCCAAAAATCCTGATAGGGAATTTTCCCATCTAATATCTGGCTGCCAGCATACAGAAAAAATCCGCCGTCGCGGGCAGGTTTATCGAACAGCGGATTCGCCAAGTCCAGCACAAGTGCCGCCAGAACCAACAAAAAAATATATGGAAGCGCAGAACGAATTTTAAATATCATGTTTCAAATCTTTTGAATCGATCCCCAGCCCATCCAGCAAATTCCTAATCGTGTTCCAATGGATGCGCTCCCAGGCAGTGGGGCTGGAATTTGAGTTATGCGGAGCTAGCATGACCTTATCCATTTTCAACAATGGACTATCTTTTGGAAGCGGCTCAAACTCAAAGACATCCAAAGCCGCGCCTCCCACCTGACCTGAGCTGAGTGCGGCGACAAGGGCCTTTTCCTCCACGATTGGCCCGCGGGCAGTGTTAATAAGGAGGGCGGATGGTTTCATCATTGCAAGGGTTTTGGAGTTAATAAGATGATGCGAAGTTGGATTTAAATCACAATGGATCGAGATGAAGTCGGAGTTGGAAAGAAGAAAGTGGAGGTCAGTCATTTCGATTCCAGACTCAGTAATGAATACGTGGTCAATATCTATAATGTCTGTGCCAAAAACTTTCATACCGAAGGCACGCGCGCGGCGGGTCACAGCTTTTCCGATGTTGCCAACGCCTATCACGCCCAACACACATTCGCTTAACGCTTTGCCTGGAATTTTTTCCCACTTTCCACTTTTCATCTCTCTATCCATCCACGGGCCTCTTCTTGCGAATGCAAGCATGTAGCCAAGGACAGTATCCGCGACGGGAGTGGTGAAGGCATTTGGCGTTCGGGCGAGAATGATATCGAAACGGGAGCAGGCTGAGGCGTCGATTGAATCGATCCCCGTCCCCCATTTGGAAATAACTTTCAAACGCGGAGAACAAGCTTCCAGCACGCGCGCTGTGTAACGGTCATCCCCGCAGATCGCACCATCAAATTGACCCGCATATTTAAGCAAGTCATCTTCTTCCATTCTTTCCTGCACATCAGGCAAGATCAGGTCGAGTTCATACTTCGCGAAGATGGGTTGGAAACGTTCCAGGATCGGAAGCATGTAAGGAGCAGTGAGAAGGACTGTGTATTTCATTTAGTTATTTGGGGCATTGCAAGGATACGGCATCTTTGAAAAATCATACAAATTGGGAACAGGCGAGAAATAACTTACATCTTCGAGCATATCATAATTCCCGCCGAAATATGTATTGAACACGAGCCGAAAAATATTAACAGGTGAAATAGTTGAATAAACTTTATCTTTATTGCCAGGGAAGTAAATGGCAGTAAAAATCCGCATCCTTTTATCTTTAGGCTGTAACCAGGGGCCGTGGTCACCTTGAACAATGATGATCGGCGGCGTTTCGGAATTCGCCACGATGGTATCAATAGCATCCAGCATTTTCTTGTTCAAGAATTGCAATTGATTCAAATAACCCTTCTGATACAAATTGGCTGGGTATTGACGCTGGTCATTCCAAAAATCTGGCGGATAGGTCGGGTTGCCCTCAGGGTCAAATACGAATGGTGGATGCGGCGAAATGAGATGGATGTATGAATAAGTGGGCTGCTGTATTTTGGCAACGTCGTCAATATGATCAAATATATTATTGAAGCGATCACGAAAACCAACTCCCAGAAGATAATCGGGGTCCACCCAGCCCAGATCCTGCACATAACGCGCAAGAGTCGTTCGCAGGAACAACCCTTCAAACTCGGTCATCCCCGAGGAAACGGGCGGCGGGCTTATGAAATGATCGGAATCATTAATATCAAGCCATGCAAAGCCTGTTGCGAAATTCACCGTTTCATAGCCCATGCTTTCAAAGTTATAACGCACGGCGCTATGCTTCAATGAATCCCATAATAAACGGCGCGCTGTACTGTCTGGTGCATAGGTATCACTGAGTTCCTGCAAGTATTGCATGTTAAGCGACGAGCCAAGTGAAATCTCGGTCCTCACGTAATTGCTTTGGCTGCACTTGGCTACAAAAAAATCACGCGACTCTAATTCATTGACGAATTCGCTGTTATCAAATCCATAAGCCTGTTTGAGTAGATCGGCACGGCCATATGAATCCAAAAGGAAGAAATATACATCTGGCGGACTTTCTGGAACCACGAGATCTGAATCAACAGGAGCATTCTCCAACGCCAAAGCATGGACGCTGCGCGGCCCATCCGCGAGGCTGATCTGCCCCAAAGACATGATCAATAGCGCTAGGGCAATCGTATTGAAGGTAGAAGTTGAAGCGGCAAAGGTCGATCTCGAACGCAGCATCCAGAGCAGTGCAAGGATAAATAAGACGATCCACCCGATGGCAAGCCAAAGCGTGTAATTTGCATCAGGGTATTTTTCATCAATGGCGATATAGGCATGACCGAAAGTAAAAAATAATGCCAGCCACAGCGTTGTAAGAAAAGCGGATTTGTATACCTGCCGCAGAAAGACCCAAATCAGAAAATATAATATCCCGCCGAAGAGGACAGAAACGAGCAGCGGACGAACTACTGCCGAAAGTTGAACCTGCCCTGTATTAGCAGAGAGTAGAGCCAGCACAGGATAAGCGCTGATCGCAATTGGGTACCAGGGGGTATTAAAAATATTTGTAAATACCTTTTTCATAAAAAACTTTGTTCCTTATTTTTAAAATGTCACTCACAAATTTTCTTCTCGATAAAATCATCAACCGCGGCATCCAACGATTCTTTATTCATGAAGTCCGTCATGATGCCGCAGGCCTGCAAGCGTAGGAACTTATCTGAAATAATCAACTTGGTGGTTGAGCGCATTTTCTCCACATCGCCTTCCACGGCGCTTGCTTGCAGAAAGGGCATCCACTCCAAACCATCTTCGGGATAATAGCCTTTATCCAAAGCTTCTTTCAATAAAGCGGAGATCTGTTCCCAGTCGCCGCGCTGGCGTGCAAGGTCAGCTTTTTGATAATAGTAGCACCAGCCTTGCTCAGGCTCCTCACCAAAAACCTCGGCAGGTGGGGTGTGAAGCTCCCCTTCTGTGACTACATTCTCAAGATGTGAATATGGGGCAACCAGTAATAATCTCTGCTGATCGTATGGGGATAACTCAGGCACATCGCCATTCATAAATCGCACACAGCTATTGGAAGAGGTCTGGATCATCACCAACACATTTCCAAAATCACGCTCCAAATAATTACCTCGGCGCAGCGGCGTTTCCATCGCACCGTCCGTGATGATCTTTAAGACAACTTCATCCGCCAAAACTGCGGCGGGCAATCTCACCCTCAATGGAGTTGTGTTTTGCGGTTCAGGATAATAGATCAGGTTTGCGGGGCCCCAAATAAAATAATCCTCACTCAATGAGCTGCCAGGATAAGAAGCAATCAAAGTGGTGCTTTCTTTAATTTGCGGCGCACGCCAGGCCACCTGCCACCAAAAATTGCGCGTGGCTTCCGTCTCATTTGCAAGCGGGACGGAAGTTCCATAATGCGTCAACACGGCGATCATTACAAAGAAACCTGTTACTGCGATCTTCAAAGAACGCAAAGAGATATGGTCAATGACGACGGAAAAAAGAATTGCAACACCAGCCGAGGCCGCCAATGTATAACGTGAATAATCAGGCAGGATCACATGTCGGTTGACCAGGATAGCGGGAACCAGACTCGCAAAGATGGTGACCAGCGCCACCCAAACCTGCTCGCGCATCACACCAGGACTGTTACCTGCTCCTGTTTCATCTTCATGATCCACGCCCCAGCGAAACCCAGCCGCCACGACCAGCACCGCCAGTATAGCGAGGCCAAAGCCAATATAAGTCTCTCCTAAGCGCAATGAAAAAGCGAAATTATTCAACGGCACAGCCCAAGCCACAATCACAACCTTGAAAAAGTCCTGTATCAAATAATTCAACCACCACAAACCAGTCAACGGAGAGGTGAACAAGGAGGAAAGTTGCAGGCTTACATCAGTTGCCTTTCGCTCGGCTTCAAAGAAAAATATTCGCCAGACTAAAAAACCAGCCACGCTCGCCATAAAAGGGATATATGCTTTTAGGGCAGAAGAAAGCCGCGCAGAAATTGTCTTTTCAGGATCACGCCAGAAAAGCACAGCGACTGAAATTAACCGAAGGGCTTCAAAGCCGATGAAGTATTCCACCAGACCCAGATATAACCACCCCAGCAAAATGGACAATATCGTATATCCCCAACGCTCCACAGGTTTTTCTGCGCGAATGGCTTTTATGGTCAATGCTACTGAAAACATGCCACAGGCCAGGCTGAAAATTTGAGATTGATAATCAATGGGATTGAATTGCGAAAGGAAACCAGGGTAGATCAGAAACAGGATTGCGATCAAAAGATTATTGCCCTCGCGCTTCGGCCAGAGTTGATTGCACAACCATAACAACCCAACTCCGCTTAACACGCGAAAGACGAAGGCGCTCAAGTGGTAGTTAAGGGGATTCATACCAAAAAGCGAAAAAGCCGCTTGCATCAAATATCCGCGCATGGGACGGTCTACGCTGAAGACTTGGTGGAAGAAATCCGCGCCGCCTACATAGCCATCGTACATCAAGTACCAGTCATCATTAACGTAGCCAATTTTTGAGACCAGAGGCAAATATGCAATGGCCGCGATCAATACAAGCGCCAACACACCCAACCAATTCTTTTTCTGCATTCCTATTTCTCCGTTGAGTGCTTGCGCTTCATCAAAAAATCTGTGATCTCAAAATCAAGTTCTTCGTCTATATCCCAGGCTTCGTCTGATTCAATCTCGAACATCAGGGGGCTATCGCCAATGCGGTGACGCTTGCGCGCCAAATTTTCGCGGGTGAAAAGATACATGCAGGAATTCTCTTCATACACGGGCGGCAGATCCTGAGTCTGTATCAGTTCAAGAGGATTGTGGTTGATGGCACGCCCATCTTGAAAATACAATCGGGTTTGCAAACGGGTGACTGAAAATAAAGAATCGTATTTGGGGTATTCAGTAAAAAAACTTTTAATGCCTCGTGAAATGGTTTCCGCCTTCAACAATGGATTGGTGCTGTGCGTTTGCAAATAAAATTCTGCGTCCACCTGTGCGGTATCATGCAGGAGAATGTCGTTCATGGGCACATCGTCAGCGCGGAGAGGCTCGGGGCGTTCGATCAGCTTCACGCTAGGAAAGAAGCGGCGCACTCCATCCATCACAGGCTCGGAATCGGTATCCACCATCACCGTTTCAATTTCTGGCACGGCAAGCAGAGTCTCGATGATGTGATGAAAAAGGGGTTTGCCCGCGAGCGGACGATAATTTTTGCCAGGCACACGCTGGCTATGATGGCGCATGGGGACAAGGGCGGCGAGTTTCATGCCCCAATTTTACTCGTAAGTCGGATTGCCAACACCTGCATGATTTGCTAAGCAAATCACGTGCGGCGCAAGTGTCCGACTTACAGTGCAAGCGACATTTGCCATTGCGAAATCTCTTCGCGCCGCATACCCACCTGCTCAAAGATGACGCCCATCTCTTCCGGGAAGATGGCGGGGACGTGCCACACTTTATTTGGGAAGCGGGCAAACACCGCGCGCATCAACACGGGACTTAGACCTGCTCCACGTGAACGGGCTTTTACCAACACTGACCAGATTATCACATCCGTAGCCTCGGGGTTGCTGATAAGGCAATAGGCATCGTTCAAACGAAAAGCGCGCGAGGGCGGCGTGTGATGCATAATGCTCGTGCCAGAAAGCTGCCAGGGTAAATCTTTAAGGCCATGATATGTGACCAGCCGCGCAAGTTCGCGGATGTCGATTTCCTGCAACTCTTCTTCTGACTCAATCTGTGGGTTTTCAAGTATATATCCCACCAATCTTCTGATCGTTTTGAAGCCGACCTTTTTATATAACTTCACGCCCGCCGTATTTTGTTCGATCACTTCCAACAGCATTTCCTTGTCGCCACGTGCACGCGCCTCTTCAATGAGACGTTCCATGGCCCAGGTACCTGCGCCGCCACTCCTTGCATTGGACACAATGCCCATCGCTGCGAGTCGGCTGGTCCAGCCGCGGCGTGCGATCATGGCTGCGCCAATTGTCTCGCCATCTTTGATAAGCACGCGGCTGGCAGTGAGGTCAACGCCATCACGGCGCAGCATGGTTAATAGCGCGGCTTCATTAATATTAATGGGGACAAAATAACCTTCGAAGCCGCGTGTAAGCAGATCGGCAACTTGGGGGATGGGATATTCTGAGGCAGGCTTGAGTTCAAATGATGGCATGAGGATATCTTTACAAAACCTTTTTCATATTCAGACTTGTGATTTCATAACCAACGGATTCATATAAATTCCGCGCGGCTTGATTTGAACCAAACACATGCAATCCAATGGACTCCAAGCCCAGCTCGCGCGCTTTTTCTTCGATCAGCAGCATGGCATGTTTTCCGTAGCCTTTGCCGCGATATTTTTCATCCACATATAGTTCAGAGATAAAGCCGTCTTTCGTGAGGCTTTCCTGATTTGCAGAAAGCCAGATCAACCCGACTGCTTGATCATCATCGAATAAAGTATAGAGATATTGGTTTTTGGTCTGCAGGCCGTGAGGCAGGTCATCCAAAAACTCCTTGCGTGATCTTTCCAAGGCTTCAGAGTCAGCCCATTGCCCCGCGCGAACTTTATCCCCTGCATATTCAGGAATTGTGCGCTCAAGAAAAACTTCGTATTCGGTTTGGGTCATAGGAATCAGTTTGGGCATGGGGTGATTATACCGAATAAAAAAGTTGACAGTCGCTTTGGATATGACTGTCAACTCGTTAGACTATTCTATGGTTCCGAACCATTCCAAACAATAATCTGCAACCTCTTCCCAGCCTCTGGAGCCAATCAGGAAATGGTCACGGCCTGCAAATTCCTTGAAATCGGTGACGGAGGGAAGTTTATATTTCCTATGATTTGATCGATTCAACGAGGCAGGAATAATGTGATCTTTTTCGCCGGCCGTGATCAAAAGCGGACGATGCAACCTGCCGAAATCCACCTTGCCTGCGGAGCCAAGCGAGGAAGTGGGCACGCCTCGAGACTCAGGGACAACATAACGGTCATATGCGGCACGTTGTTCATCCAATAGAAGGGTATTGACAAAGGCATATTGAAAATGCTCAAAGGTCATTTGCACTGGCTGGCTCAACAAAAACGGATTGATGGCAGGAAAATTCGATTTCACAAAAGACCATTCGGTTGTAAAGACACCTGCTGGAGGCGCGGGGTCAATGGCAACGCCCGCCACAGCTAGGTCACGTTGAAGTAATAACTGCACAACCAACCCGCCCATGGAATGGCCGATGATGGCAGGTTTTTCATGCAAACCTTTGATGAAGGCTTCCATGTGGTCAACGATGTGATTCAATTTTAGTTTCGCGAGTTCAGGATCTGGGTGTGCCGCGCGTAGTTCTTCCACAGGCTTGTCACGTCCAGGCCAGGCAGGCGCAATGGGATGATAGCCTTTGGATTCATAATAAGGAATCCACTTCTCCCAGCAAAGCGGATTCATAAACATACCATGTATAAGGACGATGGTTTTGGATTTCATGTTTGGCTCCTAATACTATAGTAGTTGTCTTGCAAAAAGAAGTCTAAGTTTTTAGAGAGTCATCAACTAATCTTTGTAAATCTTCAGGCCAAGGAACAAGAGACTGTATCTCTGGCAATTTTCGCCACCATGACGCTAACCACCACGGCAAATCTGGAAGTTTACTGATACCTGTACTCCAAATTTCAACCATGAGTGTTAAAAGAGCTTCGCCTTCAGTAATTCCTTTATTTGAGATTTTAAAGACTCTAAAAGGCGCTGTCTCACGCCGCCCATCTATATTCTTTAAGAGAAGATATTTTGATCGTACGTAAATGGCACTAGGCAAATTATGCAAATTATCCAATGGTGATTCTCTTATATAATTCCAAATTACAGAAAGAGATTTATTTAAGCTAAGCCCATTCCACGCAAATAATCCTACAAATCTGGAACTACCAATTTGCTTATAAAAGCTAGCTAGTTTTCTATAAACATTTAAGAAATCTTTTTGTTTATTTAATACTGTTTTCACTTCTAAGGTAGCAGCAACAGCATTGAAATCTACAACTACACAATCGCCGGCTTGAAAAAGATAAGGGTAGTCTAGTCTGTCATAAACTATGATATCTTGTTGGCTCGAAACCCATTTGTTTGAAGCAATAAATCCTGTTCCAATCCCAGCTGAACCAGGCAGAAATCGCTCTATAACAGCGCGCAAATAAGTTTCATGTGCTCTACCTATTTCGCCAGAATGTTGTGCAAAATAGTTCAATGTGCGAAATTGAGCTGATAGCTCATCCGCGTATCGGTCTGCAAGTTGAAGCATTGGATTCGATTCTCTGTCGTTCATATTACTCATTATACCGAATCGGCTCAACATCTCTCTTTCCATCCTCTTTCTTCTTTCTTTCCCTCGCATAATAAAAGGTCTCGCGCAGTTGCGGGGTGATGAGGCTGGTCTCGCGGTGGCCCATGCGGGTGCCGTGGAATTGCATAATGCGGAACCAGAAGATGGATGAAATATTTTTCAACAAGACTCGTTCACGCGCGGCATGCCACAGGTCACTCAAAATGTTGGTGGTGGTCAGGCGTAAGAAATCGTAAAAATTGAAATGCGCTTCGGGATATATCTTCCGCAAGGCCATGGCTTCACGGCGATAGCGGTTGTACACTCCGCGCGGCGTCTCGTTGTGGACGTGAACAATCTCGGCCTCGGCCACATACGTGATGGCACGTCCCTGCTCTTTGGCCCACTTGGCCCAGGCCAGATCCTCCAGGCCCGTCAGCGTTTCATCGTAATTATTTTTCTTCCACAAACTTTTTCTGATCGCGGCATTGGCATTATTGCAAAAGGCGGTCTCCTGTTTCGGCTTGCTCGCGTCGGAATACCATTGATGAAATATTTGTTGTTCGGAATATTTGGCAGAGTCAGGTCCACGCTGTTTGCCGTAGGCGAGTGCAACACTGTCATCCTGAAATGGACGAAGCAAAGTCTCCAGCCAATCAGGATAGACGGGATAAACATGCGCGCTAGCGATGACGACGAACTCGCGCTTCGCTTCTTTAATCCCGTAGTTGAGTGAGCGTCCGAAAGTGAATTCTTCGGGAGGGATGTGAACAATCCGCACGCCAAAGGATTCAGCAACAGAAACAGTTCCATCGGTCGAGCCTGAATCGACGAGAATTACATCCACATCTTTGATGGTCTGCTGTTTGATGCCTTCGAGCAAACGCCCGATATGTTGAGCTTCGTTATAGGCGCGGATGACAATTGAACAATTCATGAATAACGTTTTATCTTTTTCCAGATTTCACCCCAGGGTAAACGCGCCTTTTGGCAGACATAAATGGCGGACGGATCTGCCAGGTCATTGTCAATGCCATACGAGTTTATGGTTGTTCCTGCCAGGGTGCATTGCTCAAAAAATTGACTGAGATAGGAACGATCAAGCCCCACTGTGATCAAAATCTCAGGCGGTGGATTCCCATAACCGCGCAGCCAGAATGTATCTGAGCCACTGATGGCTTTGGGCAATCCATATTCACTGCCGTAAAGATTGAGTGCGGCGGCTTCATCGTTCTCACCCGCCAAAATGCCAGCCCGCGCTTTTTCTTCGTCAGGCAAACCCGCGTAAATATCCCCAACCGTTTTGACCATTTCATGCCAGCCAATCTGCTCGGTGAAAATGTCATGAACTTCGCTGGTAATATCCCAAAGCGGAGAATTGATCGGTGCAATGGGCAGAGACAACGCGCCGCCAACCAGCGCGCCAATGGTTATGAAAACCCACGTTGTTGCGAAGGCAATTCGAGCCTTTTGCGTTGACAGTCTTTCCAGCCAGCCCTGCCATGCAACCGCGCCCGCCGCAAACAACATGGGGTAAGCAGACGCGAGATAATATGAACGTCCTTGCGTGAACAAATAAATCAGGAACGGGATGACGTACATCCAGCCGATCATGCGATAATGCTTGCCATGCTGGTTTGCGAAATAATAGATCAACCCCGCGATCCAAAGCGGAATAACGAAAGGGTTTGACGACAATAAGAACTGCTCCAGCACATATCCTTCGGTGCGGCCAATCGCCACATCGCGCGCATGGATGCTTGAAAGGAAATCCAATGAAACGAAATCATGCCGTATTTGCCAGATCAAATTAGGCAGGAATATCAATATGGATAATGCGACTCCGCCCCACAGCCACCGACTCTTCAAATAGCGGCGCGCATCCGTCAATATTACGCCTCCGACCACGCCCGAGGCGAAGAATACCATCGTGTACTTGGTCATCATCCCCAGGCCGATGGTTGCACCAATTGCAAGCCACCAGCGCGGGTCCTCTGATCTCAACAAACGGATGACAAAATAAGCGGTTAAAACACTCCAGAGAAAATCAAAAGTGACATACTGAATTTGCGATCCTAGGATTAAAGCAAATGGAGCTATCGCTGCGGCAACCGCCGCTACAATTTGTGTGCGCCTGTTTCCGCCGAGCTCGCGCGCCATCAAACCAGTCAATACCAGGATGAGCCCGTGCACTAACGCGGCAAACATCCGCGCGCTGACGAGTGATAGACCAAATAGGCTCAGCGAGATGCGCGCCAGGAATGGCGTGATGGGAGGATATTCTACATACCCCCAATCCAAATTATATGCGTTGTCCAGCACCACCATTTCATCCTGGTGAAATCCGTATTGATGGTTGGTGAACATATGGAGAAGGAACAGAGCCAAACCCAATAACAATAAAATATTATCAGTAAAGAATGCTGCAAACTGATTCTTTTTCATGGCAACCTCCTGTCTGCATCCATTATACGGCGGGGATGGCAGTGAAACAATTCGTATGTATCGTTCGTAGGGGCGCAGTAGGGGCGCAGCAATGCTGCGCCCCTACCAGTTATTATCTTTCTCATATCCCAACCTAATCAACAAATCACCCGCCACATTTTTGAATATCTTTTTATGTTCCTCGGTGAAATATTTTTTCCACTCACCCGTTTTGCCAGAGCGGAAGGTCGGGGACTTGGTCGGGTTGATGGAGGCTTCGAGGGCATTTAGAATCAACTGTCGGCTAGTGGGGAGCGGGGAGCGGGTGAGGAAATGCTCCATGATGCGAGTCAATGTGGCGGCGCGGTCTAATATCAAATCCTCAAAATGAATCGTCATCACCTCAGGCTGATCGAGCCAATTGAGATAGGGCGCAAAGCGATCTGCAATGTCTGGAAACTCCAAATCTGAATCAGGCCTCCCTAGAATACTGACCTTGAGCCGCGCATTGAAATCGGGAAGCGATTGATAATAATCGTGATGAACGTGGCGCGCTTCCATATCAGTGACATAAAACACGTGCGAGACGACCACATCACGCGGGTCACGGAAGATGAAATAGGGGGTAAATTTTGATGAGCACATGCGTTTGATTGCATCAGGCCTCGCAAACAAATGAGCGGAGGCAATATCGCATGGGCGGAGCGAATCGAGCCATGCGAGGGCTTGCTCTGCTGTGCGCTTGCGTCCGCTTTCACCTTCGTATTCTGCATAAAATGAATGCAGTCGTTTTGAGAACGGTGCGACGTTTGAAAAACCCAGCAGGATTTGGTCAAGAAGATGCGTGCCGCTCTTGGGAAAGGAAATGCCAAGCAGAGTCGGCCAATCGGATTGCGGTTTGGGTACTGCCGCAAAGCGGATATTTTGTATCTGTTTTTCAATTTGATAGATAATAGAGCGAATGGATGATTTCAAAGCCATGTAAGTATTTAACCACAAATTTATCATGGATAGAGACGCAAACGAGATTTCAGGGTTATATAGTTGAGGAAAAATTGAAAACTACCATATTCAACACCCCAATTCTCAGTGCAATTTTACGCATTCTCGCAAATCTGATCCTCCGCCTGGCTGGCTGGCGAGTGGATGGAAAATTACCCGACCTGCCAAAATATATTTTGATCGGCGCGCCTCACACTTCGAACTGGGACTTTGTGCTGTTCCTTGGAATTATTTTCCACCTGAAAGCGAACGTCCACTTTATGGGCAAAGCGGAGCTGTTCCGCAACCCATTCGGTTGGTTCTTCTACTGGTGTGGCGGCGTTCCCGTGGATCGCAAGAAGCCACAGGGACTGGTCGAGCAGATGACAGTTGCCTTCAATAAATCTGACAGATTCATTTTGACCATTGCCCCTGAAGGAACGAGGCATTACGTCAGCGAGTGGAAGATGGGCTTTTATCACATCGCCAAAAGCGCGGGGATTCCCCTCGTGATGGCCGTTGTAGATGGCGGAAATAAGACCGTTCATGTGGGGCAGGTTTTTCATCTCACCGAAAATATGGCTGCGGATATAAAAACCATCAAGGGATTCTTTTCGGGAGTGGTGGGGATCAACCCGAGGAAGAAGTATATAACACTCGCGGACTAACAAACTCATTCCATTCTTCCGTATGGGTCAGACGGCCTATTGTAATTGCCCTTCGCAGCTCATATAATCATGGACGATGGGCATTTTTTGCTTTATGAAGCAAGGCTGGTAAATATGAGTCGCGGTCTTAAACTTCTGCTATTCCCGATGGTTATCTTTGCATTAGGCATTGTGTCGCTGCCCCAGTCAAGTGCTCATGCACAGACTTGTTTTGATGAAAATAAAAAACCAATCGAGTGTCCTGTGAAGGAACCACCTCCGCCGGACTCCGACGATCCGCCCTCGGAGGATAAATCCAGGAATAACCATAACCAAGGTTCAGCGAATACCATCATCCTGCCTACATCCACCCTGACACCCACCACTACATCCACATCAACGAACACTCCGCAGGCGACCGATACGAAGGTACCCACAGCGACTGCGACCAAGCCTGCCGTTTGCAACTGCACAAATGCAAACTCATTGACCACAGGCCCACAGGATGCACCGATCCCAGCACCGCCACCGGAGTCGGGGCCGGCACCAGCGCCATTTACGCCGTGGCTGGCGGGTTTTGCCGGCATACTTATCGGGTTGATATTGGGAGCACTAGCGGGTCCGGCCATCTTTGGCGGAAGTTTGTTTCCACGCGGTGCCCCTTCCAGCCCCGCACCAGCTGGAACAGGCGGATCGCTTATTGACACCGATGAATCCACGCCCTTTATCAAACTCACTCATGATGGCCTGGTTGATTTCGAACCACACCTGAGCACTGCCAATCAAGTATCGGAAGTCCATGTTAAAGCATATGACCCGGAGCATAAAAAGGAAATTGTTGGTTCTGCGAGGCCTCAATCTTCCGCACTGGGCGACCTGCCGCCAAATTTAACTCACCAAAAGGCTGACATGCACATAAAACAGGATGAAGACAAAATTGCTACAGTAGAGGCTGAGATTTATGAGGAAGATGTCTCCACCAAGTTTGACAAGTAGAAATTGATCATATGCAAAATTTGATACCAACAGGCGGACAGTCTCCTGAAGTACTGTCCACCTCTTCCATGCCCGCCATAAGATCGGCCACCCTGAGAGCCTTCCGCGAACTATTACTGCACGGTGGCTATGCCAGCACCAATGCATCAGAAGAAAACATACAACTCAGGACCCTAAAAAGAATATTTGCACGCGGGGAAACGGTAGACTTGGAAGAAGCTGGCCGAACCATTGGGATCAGCTTGCTGAACGAGTTGATCGAATCAAATCTATTGGTTGAACACGACAATTTACTGCGCGCCCGCTTTCAGGTCCAAGCCGAGGCGGGAATGTTTTTTCTATCCGACTTTATGCTGTGCGATAACCCGGCCGACCTTGTCCTGCCCATCGGCCCATCCGGGCGGCACCTGGCGTGTATTACGATCCGCAAAAAAATTAGATCCGCCCTGGATCTGGGCTGCGGATGCGGCATCCAGTCCCTGCTGGCGGCGCGTCACGCGGACCTGGTTACCGCCACGGATATCAATCCGCGCGCGCTGGCGCTGACCAAACTCAATGCTGAATTGAATGGAATATCGAACATGGAAATTTTGGAGGGGAGTTATTTTGAACCGGTCCTCGGAAGAAAGTTCGATCTGATCGTCGCCAATCTGCCGTACGTGATCACGCCGCAAAAAAAATACGTTTACCGGGACCCCGATCAGCCGGGGGATGAATCGGTGCGAAAAATGATGCTTGAAGCCCCCGAATATTTGAACGAGGGCGCCTTCGCGCAGGTCATGATCAGCTGGATCGAGCGCGAAGGCCAACCCTGGTGGGCGCTCGTGAGTGAAATGCTGCAATCGAGGCATATCGACAGCTGGCTGAATCATAACAGCTCCAAATCAGCGGAAGAATACGCCAAAATGTGGATCCACACGAATGCAAAGAAGGAACCCGAGAAGTATGCGAGGGAAAAGGCGGAGTGGACGAATTGGTACCAGTCCCAGGGCTTTCATCAATTCGGGCTGGGCATGATGACCCTGCGGCGGCGGTCGGCCAAAAAGAACTGGGGTGCAGCCGTTGAAGTAAAAAAATTCCTGAGTGACTCGCTGGGCGAAGAACTGGCCCTGTTATTCGAAAATCAGGATGAGCTTGAAAACCAGCCCGACCTTTTGAAAGCAAAATTTATCGTCCGTAATCTTGAAATTGATGCAACGAAACAAATGGTGCGTACGCAGAAGGGGTTCCTATTTCAAACGAAGCTGTCAGTGGATACAACCAAAGTGTTGAAAGAATTAAGAAATGGGGTTACGCTCCAAGAGGCGATCAAACGAGTAGCAGGGAAGAAAAGTTCCATAGATCAACCACAAACAGTGCTCGAGATCACGCAATTAATGAATTTTGGCATGCTCAGGGTGGACAAGTCGTAAATCTCACAATGCAACCATTTATCCCATAGTACTTCCCTTGCCAGACCGGTATCATAAGGGGATGAAAAGTTGAGGTGACCATGAAAAACCGCACGATCATAACCGTCGTCATTTTCGGAGCAATGCTTACCCTCGCTGTTGCATTTTTAATTCCAGCGCTGGTATCGGCCCAGGGTGGCTGCTTTGACCCCGCTGGCGCCCCGGTCGCCTGCCCTGAACCTGAAAAGGAAAAAGAAGAGAAGAAGTCCACTCGAACTCCAGTGCCGCCAGCCAGAACAGCCACCCCCACCTTTACCTCCACTCCTACAAGTACACCTACAGCAACTCCGCCTTGTTCATTGGGAAGTGGTTCCGGCATGGCGACTCGGCCAGAATGTACCCCAACACCTCCGCCTTGTTTAACAGGAAGTGGTTCCGGCATGGCAACCCGGCCAGAATGTACCCCAACACCTCCACCTTGTTTAACAGGAAGTGGTTCCGGCATGGCAACCCGACCAGAATGTACACCGACTCCCCCGCCTTGTTCATCTAAAAGTGGGTCTGGCATGGCAATCCCGCCGGAGTGCACTGCGACACCTCTGGCAAATACCGGAAGCGGAACAGGGCCAAATAACGCCAATAGCCTGCTCACCGATGGGCAGGATCCGGATCAGGGTTCTTCACCCTTTAATTCTCCCGGTGCGCTGGGGATGATTATCATCGTTTGTATTGGGGGAGGCCTGTTGCTTCTTCGTTGGTACAGGGAATCTCCAACCATACCTCCCGGGCCCCCAATCAAACCCAGCGAAGACGCCTTCATAAAACTTGACTCATCTCAACTTCCTGAGTCACTGATGCAGCCTCCCGGACCTCCAGTCAAACCCGGCGAAGACGCTTTCATAAAACTTGATTCATCCCAACTTCCTGAGTCACTCATGCAGCCTCCCGGGCCTCCAACCATACATCCTGGACCTCCGGTCAAACCCAGCGAGAATGCCTTTTCTAAATGGGATCGGTCCGCAGACTTGCATCCGGACGAACTTCCTCCGCCTGATGGTGATTTGCCGGCAGTTCAATAATGTTCGGGCAATGCACACAGGCACGGTCATCAGTAAAAGGGCAACCGCTTGGCGGTCGCCCTTTTGTTTCCCGAGAATACTTAAAATATTGAATCGAATTTGTCAGGGTTGATGTCTATGCATTTAATGTATAGTACTAGTGTAATGGGTACTAGGATGGATTGTAGAGTGCCCCAATAGGTATTAAGATGGATATGTATTGACGTAAGAGATTCGCTGACATTGAGGAACAACTGTTTTCCACGGGCGAATTAGCAGGAGCGTCCAATGTTTAGACGGGTTTTCCTTAGTAGTCTCATCTTAACGGGGTTTTTGATGACACAAGCCATCCCGCGCGCGATGGCAGCAGACCAATGTGATTCAGCGCAGTTCATATCTGATTTAACCATTCCAGATGGAACCGCATTCGCACCCGGCGCAACATTTACCAAGACCTGGCGATTAACCAATAACGGCACGTGTACATGGACCACATCCTACAATTTGGTATGGGTTGGAGGCGATTCTCTCGGCACACCGCCCTCGGTGCCATTACCCGTCAATGTGCCGCCTGGCGGAGCGGTGGATCTTTCTGTCAACTTAACAGCACCGATGACCAGTGGTCACTATAAAGGTTTGTGGAAGATCAGCAACGCCTCCGGGGTTCAATTCGGCGTCGGCGACTCGGCCACCGATGCGTTTTGGGCGGATATCAATGTGATCGAGACCAGCGCGGTCATCTTTGATTTCGTAGCCAACGCGCCCTACGCTCAATGGAAAAGCGGAGCAGGAGTATTGCCGTACCCAGGCACGAGCGGAGACAGCCGCGGTTATTCCTATCAAGTCAATAACCCGCATCTCGAAGATGACTCATTCGATTCATTACCAGGTTTATTAACTGTCCCGCAAAATAAATTCAACGGCTATATCCAGGCAACCTATCCTGAAATCCAAGTTCAGCAGGGAGATCAACTGCAAACACTCGTCAATTGTGAGTTCGGCGCGAAGAACTGTTACGTCACCTTCCGCATCGATTACCTCACATCAACGGGAGTCCAAAAAACATTGTGGTCATGGAAGGAAGCCTCTGAAGGGCTCTTCTATCGCGCCAATATTGATTTAAGTCCGCTGGCAGGGCAAAAGGTTAAATTCATCCTCTTGCTGCTCTCAAGCGGATTCGCCAGCGGTGACCGCGCCATATGGGGATCGCCACGCATTGTTCGCAGCGGGACGCAGCAACCACCCGCGCCTCCACCTACCCTTACCCTGCTCCCGCCACTGACGCCGACTGCTACGCCGTTCACGTCTCCACCTACCATTGCGCCCACTGGTTGTAATAAAGCGTCCTTCGTGGCGGATGTCACCGTGCCAGATGGGACCATCTTTTCACCGGGCGCAGGCTTCACAAAAACCTGGCGGCTTAGAAATGCAGGCCGCTGCGCGTGGACGACTTCATACAAATTCCTCTTCTACAGCGGGGAACAGATGGGTGGGCCGACATCGATCAACATCCCACAATATGTGGCGCCGGGGGCAACAGTTGATCTGACCGTCAACATGATTTCCCCCGCCTCTACTGGAAAGTATCGCGGTCATTGGATCTTAAGCGATGGCCTCGGCACATTCTTTGGTATTGGTGCAAACGCCGCCGTACCGGTATGGGTGGAGATAAATGTAGCAGGCGATTCGCCGCTTGGCATGGCATATGACTTTACATCCAACGTTTGCTCGGCACAATGGAAGAGTGGTGCAGGAATCCTGCCATGTCCGGGCGCAGATGGCGACGCGAATGGCTTTGTCATTAAATCTGATTCACCAACACTTGAAGATGGCACCACATCCAGCGGCCCAGGTTTGTTGACCTTCCCCCAGAATAGATATAACGGCTACATACAAGGCTTCTATCCCACCATCACAGTTCAACCGGGTGACCGATTCCAATCCACCATTGGCTGTGAATATGGAGCCAGTTGTTATGTGACGTATCGGCTCGATTACATGACAGCCAACGGCTGGATCGGCACACTTTGGTCGTGGCGTGAACAAAACGAACGCAGTTATTACAACGCCGATATTGACCTGAGTCCATTGGCTGGAAGAAGTGTACGCTTCATCCTCACTATTCTTGCAACAGGATATGCAACCAATGACCGCGCGCTATGGGGAGCGCCACGCATTATTCACGCAAGCGGCCCAACCCCTGTCCCAAGCTTTACCCCAACTCCAACGCCAACACCAGCATCAAACACCACCAATTGGTTACCATACACCAACTCGTATTACGGTTTCAGCTTCAAATATCCACAACAGGCACAGGTCGTCAGCCAGCAAAACAATTATGCACGGATCAACCTGCCCATTACGACAGGCACAAATCTGGGTGAAAAATATCTGGAAGTCATCGTTGCGGAGAACGCCAACCCCTGTCAAAGTCCGCTGGCAACGCAATCCCTTCTTCAATCGTCTGCGACGATCATGATAAACGGTATCTCTTTCCTGAAACAAACCGGAGCAGATGCTGGAGCGGGCCAATTCTATCAATGGGTTGCGTATTCCACGGTCAGGAATAATGCTTGCGTCAGCCTGGACTTTATCCTGCACTCTAGCAACCCGGGTAATTTCGCCACTCCACCCCCAGTCTTCAACGAAGCGGTTGAAACCGCAGTCTTTAGCGACATGGTTTCAACATTCTCGTGGTTGACTTCCACACCCACACCGGCTCCCAATACCAATGACTGGTTAACGTACAACAACTTATATTACGGCTTCCAGTTCAAGTACCCGCCTCGGCTTGAGGACCTCCCCAGCCAGGAGAATAATTATGCACGGATTGATCTGCCCTTCGCACAAGGCACGAACCTAAGGGAGAAATACCTGGAGGTGAGGGTGCTCGAGAACTCAATTCCGTGTCAAAGCCCGCTGGCTTCGCAATCCATCCCTGGAAGTTCTGAGACGATAATGATCAACGGCATCTCCTTCCTCAAACAAACTGGTGGAGATGGCGGCGCGGGGCACTTGCATCAATGGACTGCCTATTCGGCTCTAAAAAATAATGCCTGTGCGAGCATGAACTTTATCTTACATTCTCTCAACGCAGGCAACTTCGATCCGCCCATACCGGTCTTTGATCAAGCGGCAGAGTCGGCTGTGTTCTCGCAAATGATGTCAACATTCACATGGCTGGCCCCAACTGCTACACCGACACCCACAACTGCCCTGGCGCTCGTGCAAAGCGTGGATATTCAAATCGTAGAATCACAGCTGCTGGGAGTCAATGCGATTGTTCGCGGTCAACTTCCCGACATGGGTTGCACGAAGATTTCCTCAGTCACCCAGGTACGCGACGGAAAAACGTTCCGCCTTAATCTGACAACTGCCACTGATCCGTTAGCTTCGTGTACCCTTACGCCTACTGCTTTTGAGCAGGTGATCGCATTGGATGTCAGCAACCTGCCGTCAGATGTGTATACGGTCAATGCCAACGGGGTCGAACAAGCCTTTGAACTGGTCACACGCGATCTCACAAAATTCGGACAAGTGCTGGTTGATGCCTTGAACGCGCGTAATTACGAAGTATTGAAAATCCTAATGGACCAGTCCTTCGTCTTTGCTTTCTGGCAATCGCAGGGAACATCCTACACACCAGACCTTGCCACCCAACAATTACAGTTGAATTACCTCAGCACAAGCACACATCTCACTCCCGACCCAGCCAAGGATTTAACTACCCTGTTGGGTGGCTTTGACCCGTATTCTATTATGGGACTAGACCCTTCCAAATCGCAGGCGCTGTTTGTCTCTGGCTGGGGCCTGGACAGCAATAGCGAAGCCATCCTTTACATGACGCGCCTACCAGATGGCAGCCTGTACTGGGATAAAGTCCTTATCGCGATAGGCGGTTTTACAAATCCTTGATATTGAAAATCTTAAGACCTGACATGTCTCAGCGAAAGCTCGATTAAACAGAACTCTCATCCACACAATCGACTCGGTTAACCACGGCGCGGATGAGACATGTCAGGTCTGCCTCATTTTTGGGCGGAAGGGTTTTTTGATTTTTGGAAAAACCAAGACCTTATTCCCTCAACAAAAAATCCCCACCATCCAACACCCCCTCGGTAATCACCTGTACCGACTCCGATCTCACCAACTCCTCCAACTCAAAGGACTTCAGCCTTGTCTGCGTCACCCTCACAGATGGCTCAAGAAAATCTCCAAACGGCAGGGAGGTTCTGAACAATTGATAGTACAAGAACTTGCGCGCGTTGTGTTTGAACTCAGGCGGGACGTCAATCGAATCAGCCTCTAAAAATTCTTTCATCTTTCTTCTTACTTCCTCGATTGTCTGCGAAAAAAACACAGTGGGATATTGCGTAAACCTGGCCTTGCCCCCACACAACACAGGCACGCCCATGATCGAAGCCTCCAGGCCGATGGTCGAGTTGTAGACCATCACGAACTTCGACTTCAAGATCAATTCGTACGAACTGAGTGTTTCCGTTGGTGAGACGAAAACCACATTAGGCAATTCCGTTACATGGCGCGCTTCGACCCAGCCCGCCACGGTCTCGCGGCTGGCCTTGCGCACACGGGTTTCATCGGGGTGCGCGCGGATCACGAACAAGGTCTCAGGGTGTGAGCGAATTTCCTCCAATACCAGATCCAGCCAATCGAACATATCTTCAAAGACCGTGTTGGCGTGAGGCTGGCTCGTATCGAAGATGACGTTGGTAAAGACAGGCACGATCTGTTTAAAGCCCGCGGCCTTCTTCAAAAACGATTCGTCCAGCCCCTTCATATCTGCCCAAAACTTTATGCCCGCCATTGTGAAGTCACCCTGAAAGCGCTTTGCAAGATACGCATCCAGTTTTGCATTTTGTTTGTCATTCATCTCAAAATCATCGGGGATGCGAATCGGGTAGGCCGTGGCTTCACCTTCGGTGAAATATGCCGTCGCAGGCTCCAACCCCACTTCATGTGTGATCACGCGAATGCCGCGCTTCAGGGCCATGTAGCGCGCAGTCGCTTCGGGGAAGAACTGCCCATTGAAAACCAGAACAGCCCTCGGCTGAGTCTGATCGAGTAATGTGTCAAATTTCTGCGCCACATTCCACGCCGATAAAATATATTCCCTGAAAAGATAACGAGTCGATTCATCATCATTCAGATGGTGGACTCTCAGGATCCATCTCAGCCCGGGCAGGCACAACGCTCCGAGTGGAATCCCATCCCAAACGAAGCGCATCAATTCTTCAACCGACAGACCTGCCACAGTTTTCGAAAGCTTTTCATCACGCTGATAGTTGAACCAATTCACGTTCGATGTTTGAACGTTTGCAGGTTTGAACGTTTGAACATTTTTATAAAGAGTCCTCGATTGATACACACAAGATTTACATGGCGGTTCTTTTTGCACGTGATCGCGATTTGTACCGAGCACACAATGACTCATGCCCGAGTGACATGCAAAGTAAACAACAGGGATACCCTGCAAGCGGAATGCCCATGAAGCCAATAAATGGAATCCGCTGTTCCATGAAAGGTCATCGATGCCCGTGGATGCTTTGAAGAAGACCACAGGTGCGCCCTTAGACTGCGGCTCTTTGCGGGCCATCTCCCGTGCCACAGATGCGATCTTAAGATTATTGAGCCTGCGGACGAGTCCACGTTTGATGCGTTGAGTGAAGAACTCTTTCATGAAATTTCCTAAACAGGACTTTTGTCACTTACCTTTGCCATCCGTCCACAGTATTATATGGGCAATTCATCATTAAGGAGTGGAAATATGAAACTAAAAAACACAGTCCCATTTGTTCTAATAATTGTCGTGCTCGTTCTAAACGCCTGTTCCTTTAGTGCGGCGCCCGCACCCACAGCTACTCCTGCGTCCACCAACACGCCAACCGCTACCAGCACCAATACTCCCACCCCGACAAAAACCCCATTACCTACTAAAACGCCGAATTTGGCCGCCACTCAGCAATATGACGAATGGAATGCTGAAATTCAGCAGTACTTTGAAAAAGGCTATATTGGCACCGCAGACGGCGAGATCAAAAAACTGGATGATTTCTCAGAGGCGTGGGCGCAGATCGATTGGTATTCGACCTGGTACCTGGATGAAACCGTTGAGAATTTTGTTTGGAGTGCACATCTCAAATGGGCGAGTGCAAGCAAAACTCCCAATCCATCTGGGTGTGGGTTTGTATATGCAATTCGAGATGATGGAAGCGATTACTCGGTCTTTCTTGATCAATCGCAAATCCTTTACCTGCGTTCAGAGTACCAGCACGGTTATCGTGTTGGAAAAACCCGCGGAACCGGATTAGTGAAAATTGGCGAACCCAGCGAGGCTGATTTCACATTGATCGTTTACGATTACTACTCTTACGTAATCGTGGATGGTGAAGTTATCGCAGAATATACCCTGCCGCAAAGCGATCTTATCGAGGGCGACCTTGGCATATCCATTCTGTCCGGCACAAATAAGGGATATGGCACACTCTGTACAGCCTCCAATATGCGCCTGTGGACTCCGCAAGACTAGCGGTTGCAAACAATTACAGCCATCTCATGGCAGACCTCACTTTCGTGAGGTCTGCCTTTGTTTGCAGGTCTTAAATCTCAAGCATTGGACCGTCACTGCAAATCTTCAGATTATTGAGCCTGCAGATACGTCCGCGTTTGATACGTTGGGTGAAGAATTCAGAGAAGAGAGAAAGCATTAACTTTTATCCAAATGATTTTAGCGTATTATTGATTTCAGCGGGATTTTGGTCTATACTTCGAACAAAAGCGTGTTTGTTTAAACGTCAAATATTATACGGCATAAAAAGCGGGCCTATCATCACGAGCAAATCAAGATTGCGATAGGAAGTGTATCTATGCAACCACAGGTTAGAAAAAAAACCAGAAAAAGAGTTTGGGAAGAAATGTTAACTGCGGATTGGAATTGCCGATATTGGGGTTACCTCTACCAGCGATATGATAACTATGAGCGTAATTCAAAAATATTTCTGGCCATCACCTCTTCGTCAACTGTCGCAAGCTGGACTTTTTGGACTCAGACTGATTGGCTTTGGAAAGGCTTATCAGCACTTTCTGCTCTGCTTGCCATCACTGTTCCATATATGAATTGGCAAAACTCAATGGAAAAGACCTTGGAATTAAGAACTGGCTGGTTGGAAGCAAAGTATGCATATGAAAAGTTGTGGAGAAGAATTGAAACTGGTGTAATTAATCAAGATGGAATTGAAAATACAATAGATGAGATTATAGAGAAAGTAAGACCTCTTGACAAAAAGGCATCAAGTTTTTCAAACAACAAAGCGCTATCGAAAAAATGCCAGCAAGAGACACTAGAAAGTAAGAATCTTGCGTGAGATGGAATACCTAAATGATCAAAATTAGATTAGCTCAAGATCCAAAACCACGCCCTGAACCTCCAGATCCTTGGCCCGACCCTCCCCCAAAACCTCGCCCAGGATAAGTCAGATATTTTATGCCAATAATTGCTTACTAAATATTCCTTTCACGTAGTATTTGACCAATTGTTCCCCTTCTCATACCCTAGCCTCACCAACAAATCACCTGCGACATCATTAAACAACTTCTTATGCTCATCTGTGAAGTGCTCCCTCCAGCCGCCGGTCTTTCCCGAGCGGAAGGTATGACTTTTCTTCGGCTGGATCGCTTCCTCTAAAGTGGATAAAGCTTTCTTGCGCGAAGTCGGAATCTTGTAACCTGTCTTTTCCACTTCATCCAGCATGGCGTTCAATGTGACATCGCGGTGATTGATCAAATCCTCAAAGCGAATGCACATCACATTCTTTTGTTCCAGCCACTGGAAGACGCCTTCATACCTCTGCTTCACGCTGACCATTTTCAAGCCGTCTTTATCAATGCCAGTGATGGCAACATTTAATCTCGCGCCAAAATCTGGAAGCGATTTGTAATAGGCGTGCATCCCATGCTCTTCGTGCATGTCAGTCGCGAAGAAGACCTGTGAGACGAGCATATCCCTCGGGTCACGATAAATGAAATAGTTCACGCGCCCAGCCTCGGTCAAGAAAGAGGCGTTTTCCTTTGTCGCATCCAAATAACCCCAGCCAATTACACCATCAGGCACGCGCTTTAATTCATCCAGTATTTCTTCTTTCGTCTTTCTTCTTCCATCTTTTTCAATTGTTCTTATCGGGTCTGCATTCACATAGCGATAGGGCATGATCTTCGTAAAGCCATTAAGAATTTGCAGCAGCAAATGTGACCCACTCTTTGGTTTGGAATTTCCAAACATGGGTGGGGCTTCATCAAAAGAAAACCGCTTCCATCGCAAAATGGCTTGAGCGGTTTTCCCCGCAGGGCGCAAGGTGCGGCGGAGGTTTTGAATAATTCCCATATTATTTATTTATTGTAGAGGCACAGCGGGTTTGTTAAAAACGATAACTATTGATTGTTTTGCTGTGCCCCTACGCTTTATTCATTCACAACGCGGCGGAGTTTCTTCATCGAACCCATTTCGGATTCGTAAACTTTCTTCACGCCATCGCCCAGTGCAGCCTGCGTAACACGAATATATTTTACGAGTGTTGCGAATCCGTGTGGTTCCACCGAAGCAGCCTGGTCACTACCCCACATGGCGCGGTCAAGTGTGATATGGCGTTCAATTGAAGTTGCGCCAAGTGCAACGGCAACCGCCGATGGCACAAGCCCAACTTCGTGACCAGAATAACCGATGGGAGTATTCGGAAATTCCCTGCGAAGGGTTTCGATCATTTTGAGATTCAATTCTTCAGGCTCGCAGGGGTAGGTGCTGGTGCAGTGCATGATCACAAGATTATCCTCACCAACCGCATTTACACCTTTATGAATTTGCTGCATGGTGGACATACCTGTTGAGATGATGACAGGCTTGCCTGTCTTGCGAACATGCTTCATCAGGTTATGGTCAGTGAGCGAAGCCGAAGGAACTTTATACGCAGGCGTATCAAACTTCTCCATGAAGTCAACCGAGGGTTCATCCCATACAGAGACCATCCAGTCAATTTTCTTTTCCTTGCAATAACGGTCGATCTCGCGATATTGCTGCTCATTGAATTCAACTTTGTAACGATAATCCAAGTAAGTGATATAGCCCCACGGCGTTTCGCGCATTTGTGTTTGTTGTTCAGGCGGTGTGGAAACTTCGGGGGTGCGCTTTTGGAATTTCACCGCATCTGCACCTGCATGCACAGCCGCATCAATAATTTTTTTTGCGATCTCCATATCACCATTATGATTGATGCCCACCTCCGCGATAATATATGTGGGATGCCCATCACCCATCATTCGATTTCCAAATTTTATCTCACGAGCCATATTTTCTCCTTAAATTTTTACGCATTACGGATGACGTAATACGTGATTCGTAATATTATTTCATGCGCGACAGAACGATCTCACACAATTCACGAATCGCCCCCTGCCCGCCGTTCTTCGTCAATACATGATCAGCGGCGCGAATAACTTCGGGATACGCATCTGCCACCGCCACAGACCAACCCGCGATCTCAAAGCACGGGAGGTCATTGAGGTCATTACCAACATAGATGACATTCTCCGCTTTGACATTTTTCTGCTCGAGGACCTCACGCATCACACGCCCCTTATCCTGCATCCCCACATTGTGAATTGCCTCCACCCCCATCTTTTTCGCACGCGCCATCACAACCGGATTCGGCTCCGAGGAAATGATCATTACTTCCACGCCTTTTTCACGCAGGGCCTTGATGTGCATACTATCACTGCGTGAAGCTGATACAGTCTCTTTGCCATTTTCATCTGTCAATACGTGATTATCAGTGACCACGCCGTCAAAATCACAAATGATCATTTTTATGGTCCTGGGTATCACGCGGCGTGATTTTCCCGGTGTGACTATCTCCAGGCCGCTATAAACAACTGCTTCATATTTTGCCCAATCAGAGAGCGTATCAATGTCTACCGTATATTTCGGGTCGATCAACAATGGATAGATTACATCGCCTGTCAATGACTTTTTTTGCGTGATGGTTGAAATACGGATCGCATCAATATGGCCCGTTTGCCAGTACACTGGCGGCAAAATTTGACGCGGCGCGTTATAGGGTTCGTCAATTCCGTCAATTTCAAGCAATGGGTTTATTGGTTTTTCTTCGCCACTGAATCTCCACATCTTGAAAGGGTTTTGCGCGGCAGGCACAACGCCACGCACGCAGTCTGCATCCTTATGATTCAACAGGATATGAATGGAGTCGTCCACCATGGTTGTTGGGCGGATGGGCGATGTGGGACGCAGTTGAACCACTACTTCAGGTCGATACGCCTCCACTTCCTCCAGCCATTTCAACACGTGTTCAAAAACTGGAAGATCAGCGGTTTTATCCTGTGCTAATTCACTCGGACGTAAGAAGGGAATCTCGGCCCCCCATTCACGTGCGACTGCTGCTATCTCTTCATCATCAGTGGAGACGATGACACGAGTCACCATTGCAGATCGCTTTGCTGCGGCAATGCTCCATGCAATGAGCGGATAGCCCGCAAAACTGCGGATATTCTTGCGCGGAATTCCTTTTGAGCCGCCGCGTGCGGGGATGAGGGCAAGTATTTCAGTCATTATTGTTTACCGTAGGGGCACAGCGAATTGGATAAAGATTTTGACGATTGATCGTCTCGCTGTGCCCTTACCTTAATCACCATGCCGTCCAGCCGCCATCTACAATCACATTGTTGCCTGTCATGTAGGAGGAGGCTTCAGATGCCAGGAACAACAAGGCACCGTTCATTTCGTCCTTCTTTGCCATGCGTCCGAGGATGGTTTTGGCAGAATAATTCTTAACGAAATATTCTTCGTGGTCGTTAAACACGCCGCCTGGCGTAAGCGCATTCACGCGGATCTCTGTCTCTGCATAATAGGCGGCGAGGTATTTTGTAAAACCCATCACACCAGCCTTGGTGGTGCTGTAGTAGACAGGTTTATACGCCACGCGTTTGCCATCTTTGATATAGATTCTTTGGTCGGGGCCATTCAACCCATAGGTGGAGCAGATGTTGATGATACTTCCCTTTTTGCCTTGCGCAATCATCTGTTTAACACAAGCCTGCGTAACAAGAAACATTCCAGTGAGATTTACGTTCAACGCCGCATTCCACTGGTCAAGCGGATAATCTTCGAAGGCACCGGGAGCAATTCCTTTTGCAACGGCGTCGGGATCAAACTTTGGGTCGAGAGCAGCGGAGTTGACGAGAACATCCAGGCGGCCAAACTGTTTGACGGTTTCAGCGACCAGTTCACGGGTCGATTCGAGGCGGGTTACGTCAAGTGGAAAAGCGATTGCAGAGTAGCCATCATCCGCAAGGCGGGAGGCTGTCTTTGATGCAAGTTCCATATTCAAATCGGCGGCAACGACAGCCGCACCTGCTTCGGCCAGGGTTTTGCAAAATTCAAAACCTAATTGTCCACCGCCGCCAGTAACAACTGCAACGCGGTCTTTCAAATTGAATTTATCTAGTATGGTCATGGTTTCCTTTATGGATGGGCGGTATAGATTTTATCGCCGCGAGTATCGTGCGCGAGAAATAAACCTTCGGAGAGATTAAGGTAAATGGATTGCACATCTTCTGATTCGGAGCCGAATTTGAACAAGGCGAGGACCGCATCGCCTGATAGCACATCGTTATGAAGAGCAGCAACGCCTTCTTCATATCCTTCACGCGGCAAACCGGTAACAGGGTCTACAAGGTCAGGCAGAACATAGCCCGGGCGGCCGGTGTAAAGGTAAACGGGGCCGACCTGATTGCTATAGATGCGCGTACCTGCGGGAAGCTGTCTTAAGAATTCCATGGCTTGCGAATCAAACCACTGGAAGGATGCATATCCCTGCCCGCCTTTGCGGAGTTGCGCTACGGCATTGGATATATCATAAACTGAAAGGGTAAGAATGAATATTGCAATGATAGCGGTCAGAGTCCGCCAGTAAACGGCGCGCTTTTGCCATAGCCAATATCCAAACCAAACCAGCATGACCAGCAAGCCAACGTAGATTGGCGAGACGATCCGCAGTTTGAATTTTGTGCTGGCATCGAACAATAACATGGATGAAACAATGGAAGCCAGATAACCGAAAATATACAAGGCATTTGTGAACGATAAAATTTCGGGTGCTTCTGTAGAGGGCTGGAGAAATTTTTTCAAGCCTTTGGGTATAACCCACATAAGCAATACCAAAGCGATAATGCCGAGGGCAATAATAAATAAATTGGGAATAGCGATCAGAGCGCGCCGCCATGTTTCCACGGGAACCAGGAAGACGGAGAAATTGTAAATTCCAGATCCGATATTTTCGGCAGTGAGTGGATGATAGACCAATATGCGGTTGGTGGCATTATCTGCAGCGAGTACGTTGCGTATACTCCAGGCCAGGGCAAAGGGGATAAAACTAGCGAGAAAGATGCCCGTGCTGATTAATCTCTTGCGCCAGGTTTCATGAAGAAGGATCAATGCAACGATAAACGTGGCGAGTAAAGCCAGGCCGGCATAACGTGTGAGGTAGGTAAAAGCGGTCAAAACGCCTGTGGCTGCCAGCCATATTCTGGAGTCAGACAACTTGCTGTCTGGTGTAGGAGCAAGCTCCTGCACTCCAGAGTAGGAAAAAGTTAGTAATGCTGCAAGACTAAAAAAGATATATAACGGCTCGCTCATTGCGGTTGTATGGACTCGAAACATGGATGCGTTGAGCACAAACAACAAAGCCAGCGTAATGCCCGCGATTTGAGATTTGGTCATACGCCAGCCGATGAGGCCAAGCAGAAATGTATTTGCGCCAAATAGCAGTGAGTTGATGAAGCGTGTGCCACGCAAGGGGTCCAACCCGCTGAGGCCGACGAGCGCAAGCACGGATGAAAAACCTGGAGGGAAGTGTGTAACGGGTTTATTGGAGGCAAGCCAGACAGCACGGTAACCGTCCCCGCTTAAGATACTGCGCGCGCCTGCTATGTATGCAATTGAATCATCCGAGAGACTCAGCCCTTGCGGAGTCGCATAAAGGACGAAAAATGTCGCTAGTGCGGCGAGCAGGCTGAGGATTAAGAATGAAGCGAGAGGGAGCTTGCGTAAGTCCATTAGAAAGTTGTTACGCATTACGTATTATGAAATACGTAATGCGTAACGAGTCTGAACTTATTTCTGGGGCAGGAGGAATCCCTGATCCTCAAGATACTTAACAATTTCGCGGGCGTTGTCTTCAGGGGATGCGCCAAAACCCTTGAGGGTGAGCTCGGGGTTGATCGGCTGTTCGTAGGGATCATCCACGCCGGTGAAACCCATGGGCTTGCCATCTATCATGGCTTGGCGGGCCTTCGCATACAGACCTTTCACATCTCGCTGTTCACAGACTTCAACAGGAGTATCCATGAAGATTTCGATGAAGTTCTCACCGACCATCTTGCGTGCTTCTTCGCGCGTGGCACGGTAGGGACTGATGGCCGCACAAACAACTGCGCCGCCCGCATGGACGATTTCACCAGCTACAAAACCAATGCGAATGATATTAGTGTCGCGGTCTTCCTTGCTGAAGCCAAGGCCTTTGGAAAGATGTGTGCGAACAACATCACCATCCAGGATGGCAGTTTCACGTCCGCGTTCGAGCAGCAGGCTGGTGAGCACCTGTGTAGTGGCGCTCTTGCCTGAACCGCTCAAGCCAGTGAACCAAATCGCAAAGCCTTGTTTGTGGCGTGCAGGATACATTTCGCGTAAAATCTCAGCAGTTTCGGGGCGGGTGAACCATTCGGGGAGCAGCTTGCCTTTGGCAAGAAAATCATCACGGACTTGTGTGCCAGAAATGTTGGCAACTTTCGCGCCCTTGGGCACATCCTTTTCTTCCACGTAACGATCTTCATCGGGAAGATAGACGAGCATCTCAAATGGAACCATCTTGACGCCGATTTCGGCTTCGTACTGCTTCATAATCTCCTGCGCATCATACGGACCGTAGAACGGTTTGCCGCTCGAGTCGTTTCCCGGGCCTGCGTGATCGCGCCCAACGACAAAATGATTCGCGCCGTGATTGCGGCGAATGATGGCGTGAAGCAAAGCTTCCTTGGGGCCGGCCATGCGCATGGCAAGGGGAAGCAGGCTAAGCATGGTATTTTTCTTGTCATAATGATTATCAACCAATGCCTTGTAGGTGCGGACGCGGGTGTAGTGATCCACGTCGCCGGGTTTGGTCATACCGACCGTGGGGTGAACAAGCAGAGAGCCTTTTACTTCGGCAGCGGCACGTTTGGTAAGTTCTTCATGAATACGATGCAATGGATTGCGAGTTTGGAATGCAACGACATTATCATGCCCCATTTCTTCGAGCCTGGCACGCACCTGAGCAGGTGTGAAGCGCAAATTCACAAAGTCATAGTACTTGGGAAGATTCACAACTTTCATTGGGCCAGAAATACAGACCTTGCCCCAGCGTCCCATTTCGGAAACCATCGGATGCTTCGGATCAGTTGAGCCGTATGCGAGCGTGGCTTCGGTCTCTGCATCCCAATGATAGATCTCTTCAAGGGTCATCACAGCGATCAATTCAAAGTTCGCGTTGCGCAGGGCCAGCTCTTCGCCAACGGTCGGCAATTCTTTGGAATCAGCTGTCAGGGTGATCGGAAGCGGGAAGAGGGTTCCATCCGCGAGGCGCATTTCCTTGAGCACGCGTTCATAATCTGCCTTGCCCATAAAAGTGCTGAGAGGTGAAAAACCGCCCGTAGCGATCAGTTCAAGGTCACACAGGTTGCGCATGGTGATCTTGATCGAAGGAAGCTGCCCGGCGCGGGTAAGCAATTCATCGCGCTCTTTTCCTTCAACAAGCAGATTCACCAGTTTTCCACCATAAGGTGGGATCAGTTTTGCTTTTGCCATTTGGTTACTCCATTTTGTTGATTTTAAAGTAGGGGCACAGCGAACCTATCAAAGCCCTGGCTTTTATTCGCCTAGCTGTGCCCCTACAAATTTACGCAAGGGCAAATTATACTCCAAAATTCAGTCAATGAATTTTGGAACCCTACGATATAATCCCAAAGCTATGAACTCCAAAACTGTATGTAATTCACTCTTTGCGCTGCTTATGTTTGGTTATATTTACTATTGTTACCGTTATATCTCGGCGACCAGTTTTGTCATCGAAGAAAAAACCTATTACGTGCTCTTCGATGACGCGATGATCTCCATGCGCTACGCCTATAATCTCGCGCACGGACTTGGCCCCGTTTGGAACGCGGGCGAACGAGTGGAGGGTTTCACCAATCCGCTTTGGGTCGGGATTATGGCCCTCATACATCTTTTGCCGATTGGATTGAACGAAACGGGACTCTACATCCAAATCCTCGGCGCCTCCCTCCTGACCTTGAACCTGTTCCTCGTCAAAAGCATTATCGAACACTTTACAGATGAGCCCCTCGCCATGCTCTCCGCTGTAGCATTGACCGCCTTCTATGCGCCGCTCAACTCCTTCGGCTTGCTCGGTATGGAAGTGAGCCTGCTAACCTTGATGTTAAGCACGGCCGTCTGGCTGGCCTTGAAAAGCGGAGAGAAGTTCAATATTTGGCTCTACGTTTTGCTGGCTGTATCAACCTTAGTCCGCTTTGACATGGCGGTGCCATATGTGGTCATCTTGGCAGTTTTATATTTCACGCAAAAAGAAAATCGCAAACGACATCTTATTTGGGGACTTGGGCTTTTAGTTGTATTTCTCGGTGCCCAAACCCTTGCGCGTTATCTATATTACGGCGAACTACTCCCCAATACTTACTACCTCAAAGTGGAAGGTTGGAATACCACCCTAAGAATCCTGCGCGGATTATATGCTCTTGTTCAATTTATCTATCATTCGAATTGGGTACTGATTTTCATCCCCTTCTCCATTTTTATCTTCCGCCGAGATTGGAAAGCGATCTTGCTGGCCCTCGTTGTCGCAGGGCAAATGACCTATTCCGTTTATGTGGGCGGCGACGCCTGGGAAAATCATGGCGGAGCGAATCGCTATATTGTCATAGCAATGCCTCTATTCTTAATCGCCTTCAGTTGGTCAGTGGCGGAACTGCTCAAGAAAGCCGCGAGCAGTTTCACGGTCAGGGTTGCGGCGGAGGTTGGGTGGAGAATCGTCTTCGTGGTGCTTTTCGTTTTCTCCATCCTCAACTTCAACACCCTGCTCGGCGATTGGAAAGCCATTGAACGTTGGAATCTGGCACGCAGGCCCGACTACGTGGCCGGCGGCGACCGCAACTTGCAGATCGCGCTTGCGCTGGAAAACATCACCCAGCCCGGTGCATCCATCGCGGTGGTCGGTGCTGGGACTATTCCATACTTATTGCCAGATCGTTACGCGATAGACATTCTCGGAAAAGCGGACCCCTATATCGCGCATCAAAATGTCCGCACATCAATGGGCATCCCTGATATCCCTAACATGCGCCCCGGTCATATGAAATGGGATTACGCCCACACCTTCGGCGAGCTCAAACCTGATGTCATCATCTCCCTTTGGGAAGACACTGCCGAGGAAGCTGCACCTTATCTGGAAAATTATGTATATGTATCAATCGCCAAAGGCATAAAGGTCTTTTTACGAAAAGATTCAACAAAAATACTGTGGAATGAAGTGTACAAATAAGCGTATCCTTAGTGTGCGGCGCATTTTTTACAATGCGACCAGCCGCCCCGTGTTTTGTGATTCATGCACCGCAGAGATCAACTTCATCACGCGCACCCCGTCTTCCAAAGAGCAGGATGGTGTAGCTCTGCCATGCACAACATCCACAAAATGCTTCATCTGCTCCATGAACATGACGTTCCGCTCCCACCCCGCCGGTAGCGGATACACTTCCCAATCGCCCTCACCCCTTGCCTCTCTCCCCGAGGAAGATGGGTTGGGGTGAGGGGAAGCCCGATAGGTGGATGTCGCACCGTCTGGGAGATTCCACTTGAGTGTTCCTTTGGTACCAATGATCGTGAAATAATGCTCCGGTGGTTGTTGGTTGAAATCCAAATGCAGGCTTCCCAATGCACCGCCTTCAAAACGCAGACCGATTTTGGCGGTATCCTCCACATCCACTTCGAGATCACTTAATTTGGCAGTAAATCCCCAGGCTGATTCAACCTTCCCCACCAGCCACGGAAGATAATCCAGCGAGTGACATTGAGTCCCGATCACGCCACCGCCCATGTCTGCGCGGGCTGCGTATCCCTTGCGATAATCCTCCCATGGATGCCAGGCGGGCAGATATTCACCAAAATGAACATGGGCCGAAATGACACGTCCGATCTCGCCATCAGAAATCAATTGCTTGGCCCGTACCAAGCCCGGATGAAAACGGAATTGAAAAGCGACCAGAACTTTCGATCCACTTTTCTTCACGGCGTTTTGCAGCACATCCAATCTATCCATCGAATGTGAGATCGGCTTCTCAAGCAGAATATGGCAACCCGCTTGCGCGGCAAGAATGGCAACATCCAGATGCATGGCCGTTGGGTTGGAGACGATGACCGCATCAGGCTTATGCTTTTTCAACGCTTCCTGCAGATCAGTTTCCTGCGGGAAACCTGCCAGATCCTCTTCGGGCATGGTGCTTCTGCCTGTGCGATATAAAACAATATCCTTTTCACCCAATGCCACAAGATTGCGCATGTGACGTCGTCCGATAGAGCCAAGGCCTGCGATTAAATATTTCATTCAACATCCTTTATCTTATTTCACGTATGGCTTGTTTGCATCCGAGAGAGAATCAAGCAACTCTTCCTTCATGATATCTAGAATTGCAGGCTGTGCAGGATAGAGATCATTCATTTCCTCAATATCCGCTTCGACATCATACAACTCAAAAGCATCCCCAGCCTCATAACCTGTATAGTATATAAGTTTATGGGTGCCTTTCCTTAAGGCTACCGTAGCTATGTTCAGGGGGCCAAAGGATGAGTTCCTTTGCGCCTCAACAGTAAAACTGCCCCTCTCATAATCCTCCACGCCGCCAAGCTCTGGCAAGGGGACACCTTCTGCCCAGTCAGGAATGGGGTTGCCCGTCAATTGTGCGATGGTTGGCAGAACATCCACAGCATTGGTAGGGGCATACACATCGCGGCGGGTATTTTGCCCTGGAGTGGAAATCAGCAGCGGAATTTGTGCAACCGGGGCGTAGAGTAAAGGAGTTATATGACCAACTTCTCCACGTTCAAACATCTCCCCATGGTCGGCAGTCACGATCACATAGCTATTCTCAAAAACGCCCTCTTTTTCAAATGTATCGAAAAGATTCCCGATTTCCCAATCAATCGAAGCGACATACTCATCATAAGCCTTGCGTGCCGAGGCGAGCCGGGTATTAGTCGAATGGCTTGAGAGCCGATGAACAGGCTTTTTAATGGGGCGAAAATTATCGTTAAACTCGTTGTAAAATCTGCTGGCCGCGCGGTACGGGGCATGAGGCGGATATAGATGAATGTATGCGAATGTTGACTGTAAACCTGGCACAAGAGAAGCCAGGCCGTCAAATAAATCCTCGAGCTTGAAATATAGGGGATAATTTTCGTTGTTTGGCAATCCCCTAGGGTAGCCTTCCTTAGAGAGACGAGCCGCATCCCTGTAATACATTGCGCTTAGCAAGGGAGCCAGGAAGAGAGAAGCCTGCTCATGCTCTTTAAATACAAAATCATCCAGCGCTCGAGTTGCCATGTTGGTATCGTTTGGAAGCATTTCACCTTTCATGTAATCCAAGGAGCCATATAAGCTGGAAGGCAAAAGCGTGTCAATATCCTCTACAAATTGCGAGACTATGAGATCCGCCCAGGCGTTTTGCGGAAAAGCCAGGCGTTGATAATCCGTTCCCACGGCGCGGAAAATATTTTTATCCACCATGCTTTGCTGTACCATGCCGCGATGATTAATGGCCCGATGCGTCCATGGATATGTACCTGTCAACAAGGAAGCTGTCGCAGGAATAGTAAAATTCCCGCCCCCGGAGTGGGAATGATAAACAATAGCGTGTTCGGCAAATCGCTCCAAATTTGGAGTAGTGGGGCGTGGATATCCATAGACTGAGAGATTTCGAGCGCTCATCGCATCGAACAAAAGGATGATCACATTCGGCTTGGATGCATCGGACTGCCCAAGGGTTTTCCCAGCCCAGGAGGCGACCTGTGGAAAAAAAATGGCTGGAGCTGCGCCCCCAGCTATTTTCAAAAAACTGCGACGGCTTATTTTAGACATGACTTTACCTTTTCCATCCATTCATCAAAAAATATTTCTAATGAGCACTACAACAAGAGCAATGGCGCTGAGAGGAAGAGAGATCAGGAGAAACACTTCAAATTGTTCAGCAGCCCGCTCCAGGAATTTTGTTACGAATTTTATGCGGGCCAGGAGAAAAACTAAAGCAAGGATCAAGACAAATACGAGAGGCGCCCATTTGAACAATGGGTAGGGAAAATCCTCCTCTGTGTTGATATGGCTGGAGATATATCCTGCATAGCCAAGCCCCAGCGAAACCAGCAAAACGCCCTTTGCAACAAACTGCTCAAAAAACCATTTCCCCGGCAGAATCATACTCAACACAACCGGCACAGAAACGATCATCAGGCTTTCAATGAGGTTTACCACTACCATATAGGAGAAGATGACTCCAACCTGCCCGATTGTTGAATAATTAATCAAACTCGGAACTCGCCAGAAAAACTTCAGCATGGAAAACCCATAAATAACCACCACAATAACCGAATAAACTGGCGTTAATTGTTTTAGTGAAGGAAAACGGCTTGCAATGTTCACAATTACCTCACCTAAATCTTTTCTCAAAAGTTATACGTACCCATAGTATGTGCGGCCTACACAATTGATTGTTTTCAGCAAAAAGCTTGCAGGCGGCTGGATTATATCTTGTTTGTTTTTGTAGAAAATTTAAGGGTTTCACCAATTCATCTCCTTCTCGTATTTCCACCTCACCAGCATCTCACCCGCGACTTCCTTGAAAATGGATTTGTCTTTTGGTGTGAACAAACGTGACCAGTTCCCAGCTTGCCCTTTTGGGAGAAAGGATGCGATTCCTTCATTACGTTTGGCCTGCCACTCCTCATCGGGGTTGGATGTCATTTCAGCTTTTATCTCCTTTTCAAGAGACTTGCTGATTCTTTTCACACCAAGGAATTTCCAGAGTTTGCTCATTTCATCAAACGGTTGGGTTAATAAGTCTTCATAACGTATTCCAAAATAATTTTTACCAAGCAATCTGCGCGCTTCGTCTTCGGTTTCTTTCAGGTTTTTTACCCATCCTTGAGCCACGCGGCGGATGAAGGTTTCGGTGAAGATCGAGCGGCGTCCATCTGAAAATGGAGCAGGATCAACTTGCAGGTCCGCAACGATGCGTTTGTCTTCCGCGCTCAAAAATTTGGATTCTTCCACAAAGTTACGAAAACGCTCCGAGATCAAAACATCCCGCCCATCGCGAACTATGTAAACCAGTTTCGCGTCAGGGTAGACCGCGTGCAAGTCACGCACAGCCTGCCCATGAATGGTGGATGAGGGACTCTTATCCCCAACGATCATCTTACCTTCACGAGCCGCATCACGCTCCATGATGAAATCCGCTGTTGCACGCAAAACCAAGGGCGAGAGGTCGCGTCCCTGATTCCAGCGATTGGACTTGCGCGTTAACCACTCCTCCGCTTCGGGCGTATTCACAAGGGATTTTAGCAACGGCTGGCGCGTGAAGAAGTGCGCCTGATAATTGCAGTGCACTTCGGGATGCAAACGCGCAAGACGCATGAGGAGCGTCGTTCCTGAGCGGGCATGACCGAAGATAAAGAACTTCTCGCGCGGGAAGAATTGCTTGATCTCCGCTACTTCCTCAGGCGTGATGGCAGGAATGGGGTTGCGCTGTTTGTTTTTAGGATCGCCCTTGAGGAGGATGCGGGCGGCGGAACGGAGGCGATATAATAACTCCATCATTTCTCCACACTCGGTTTAAACAGACTATTCCATCTAAGGAGTGTTACTTTTGCTTCCTCTTTTGTTCTCGACGAATAAATCGCATCATTATCTAGCCAAGATATGTAGTCACTATCGATTATCTTTTCGCAAGGTGACATTTCCCAAAACTGTCTCAATTCTTGCTTCACGAATGGCGCGGCTTGATATACGATGTTAATCTCAATCCAGTGTCCATTATGAGCAGATGCAGGATAACATTCAACTTGTGCGAACTTCGCGCCATCAGGGGCAGGTTCTTGCTGTACGATTATCCGACCTACTTTTTCTTCAATAAGTTTATTTGTAATTAAGAACGCTGATGCGGAAATCAGTAGAACAATTGACAAAATAAACGGGATACCAAACAATAACGATGGGACATAAAAAATAGCGTCAACCCACCTGCTGAACGCCGTAACCTTTTTCTTGAAGATCAAGATCGTTATTCCAATAACACCAACAGCAGGAGGAAAGACCAGGTTAGCCCACGCGTTGTTCCAAGAATATCCAGTTAACAGTCCAAAGCATAACAACAATCCTAGCACCAAATCAACTACAAGGATTATTTTCCATTTGGCATTATTTATTTGTAATGCCATAATTACCTCTTCCAATTCAACATGACCAACCCAGCCAGGCAAACAAATATCCCCATGATATTTACCCATGAAATTTTATCTTTGAAAAAGAAAATCGCTATGGGAAGCAGGATCAACGACGCCACCACGTTGGTCAGGACTGCGGCAATTCCCAAATTCCAGCCTGAGCGATAAACCAATAAAAAGCCAAATTCAATGCCAACGACGGCGATGGCAAGCCCGATACTGGCCCAGTTGAGTTGTTTGAGTTCGGTTAAGATGCCATTTGTCGCGGGGAAGAAAAAGAATCCGAGCAGGGTGACGACAAAGGCAACCGCATATGTTACCAATAAAGAAATCGTGAAGTTCACATTTGACGGTGTGCTTTTCGCAACAAAATGATAGAGAGCGCTGGAACAGATCGCGAGGGTAATGGAAAAGTAAAAGAGGAACATGGGGTGTTTTTCAATCATGTCAGTTTGTCATAAAAGCGATCCGCTCCAGAAAATGCAAGCGGAAAGGCTCTCAAAATTATTCAAAATTGATCGTTTCTTTCGTGATCAGGATGTGATAGGTAAGGTTGGCATCGGTCAGACATAAAATATCACTTCCTGTCTTTGCCACGGAGGGTTCGGAGCCTGTGATCCAGGCCCAGCCCCAATAGCAGCCCACCAAGACCTTGGCGGAAGTCACATTCCCCTTACCGCTACCAAGTGTGTATGAATACGTGACACATTCTTTCTCATCATTTGGGGCACTCATTCCAAACGACAAGTTGACACTTCCCTCTGATACATTCTTAAACTCAACGTTTACCAGTGTTCCTTTTGGCTCAAAATCAGGAGCTTGATTGCAAAGGTCAGCTGTTGGCCCGGCAGCCACAGTAGTGGACGCAAGGGTCGGAAGTGGAGGCAAAGTCGGCGGAAGAGTTAATATGGGTGCAAGTGTTGATGTAGGTGGTGCAACAGTAGCAGTGGGCATTGCAGCTTGTGTCTGGGTAATGGAAATCCACGCATCTGCCATGGCTGTATTTGCGATGTCTTCAGCACTCATGGTCGGCTCGGCACTGCCACACGCTGATATGAGAGTGGTAATAAGTATCAAAAGGATGGTTAGATATTTCTTTTTCATTTGTTCTCCAAGACCCTATTTTTACCACAAAGGCCACGAAGAGACACAAAGGTTCTTAACCGCTAAGAGTGCCAAGGTCGCGAAGTTTTAAAGGTTTTTTCTTGGCGCTCTTAGCGGTTCATTTTCTCTAGAATTTTCAAAATAAATTCTGCGGTTCTCTTGCCAGACATTCCATCAGTAAACGTGATTTCATCTTCGACGAATTTCCGCCTCTGTTCCGCGTCGACAGTTGGATCCGTTAAATAGAGATTCAGCGCATCCCGAAGTTGATTCTCGTTTTCCGCCACACGTCCCGCTTTCGCATCACGGAATCTTTTATGCGTGGGCCAATCGCCGATTTCTTTCAAAGATAAAGAGAATTTCTTTGGCTTGTTCCATCCACCAGGAACATCAATCGTCGCAGCGATCATAGGGGTATCATGCGCTGCTGTTTCTACTAACATGGTCGAATAGACAGTGACCACCACATCCGAATATGCCATCATGGACGATTTCTCGTCCATGTCTTCGCCGCCATAATAGCCGAGTGACCCGCCCAGCGCCACAGGCTGGACGACATGTACATGCGGATATTTCTTCTCCAACTCAAACACGCGCGCACGTTCTTCGGCGAAGATCTTCGGCTTGTCTTGAAAGTGACTTGGGTGCAAGCGGATCAACAATTGCGAAGGTTCCGCCAGCGAATCGGACGAAACCAGTTTTGCCAACGCTTCGATGTTCGGATAGTTCGGCGCGAAATGGACAAAACTGCTGGCGTATGAGATCAACTTACGTTTGGGGTCGAGTCCATGAAGTTTGAAATAGTCATCACGCGGCATGAGCCACTGCTTGCGGAAATATCCGTCATACGAGGGAATGCCGCCCACATGAACATGTTCAGGATTCCAATCTGAACCTTTGATGAGTTCTTCCTTTTGCAATTCAGACCAACAGGTCGCCCACTGCACATCTGCGCCTGAGACGTTGTATGAGGATGAATTATCCCAGCCAACGATGACGGTCATGTTCAGGATTCCGCGTTTGGCGGATTCACGCAGGAGGTAACGGTCCATGCGCCAGCCTGGGGTCGAAGCGATGACCATGTCAGGTTGATATTTGTCAAAGAGGTCAGTATACAGGCCCGGGGTCGGAGTGAAGCTGTTCTGCATCCGCACTAAAAGTTTGCGGGCGAAGGAAAAATTCCGCAGGAGAAGAATCATCAGCGCGGAGGGAATCCAAATACCCAAACGGAATTTCCAGCCGTTCTCCGCCCAGACTTCCCAGATGTGGCTGTCCATGGCTTCGGTGTTGATGTGGCGCGAGCCGCCGACGCGGCGCAGGTAGGCTAGCAGCCATTGAAGGCGTGGTTGCATTTTTTTTGCGTACTCATTGGCTTGCTTTAAGCGTAAACCTTCAAAGACGAGTCCGTTCTGCTTAAAACGTGAGGCGATCTTTTCCCTGGTATCGTCGTCGGTGAGGACGATAATCTCAACGCCCGCAGCGAGCAGAGTCGGGACGATGTCGCTTTGCAGGAAGTAGATGATTGCCATGCCGTGGTCGGCGGAGATGAAGATTCGTTTGGTCACTGAGCTGATTTCGATTCTTTCTTAACTGGAGTTTGATTCTGTTTCGAGGAGTATTTTTACAACGTCAGTTCTGAAAACTAGACAGAAAAGTTCGCTTTCCCCAATAGAAGCGGTCATAGATTTAGTAATAAAGCATCTCTTAATATGTTATTCGCAAATTACTAAATTGTAATGCTCGCCTATAAGATCTTTTTTTGTCGATTCTTATTAGATTTCTTTTGCTTATAACTCAACGAAAGTACAGGTTCTTGCATATCTATATTCATAAGTACCCGATTCCAAGACTCAGGATCTATTTTCCAAACACCTCCAAAAGGCTCGTCAAAATCCTCAATAATAAGATAAATAAAAATCACTAATAAAGTTACACCTAGTATTAAAATACTACTCAAAAGACTCGCTTGAGATGCAAAACCTATAATATAAAATGGAGTTATAAATATTATAGAAGCAAGAAGTGCAACAAGTCGCAAACTCTCAAATAATCTCTGACTGGCTAAGTCAATCCGATTAGCGCGGATATCTACAAGCTCTCTTATCTCATAGTATATTTCCGATTCAATGAGCCCCAGATCAGATGAACCTTCCTTTTTTGACAACAAAAACGATTGATGCAACCTTCTAATATCCTCAAGAATTTTGTCGCCTTCTATTCTTGCATTATCTGATCCTTGCACATTATTTGACCCCTTAACTTCACTTGAATAATGGTTAATGACATGTACAACATAATCACGTAATAACTGAGCTATTTCTCTTCCAACAGAACCATTACTAATTTGCAAATAACGAACATCCTCATAAAGCAACCTTACTGCGTTTGCTTCCTTATCAAATTCTCTATCAATCTTGTCAAGTTGTTCCCAAACACGAATCAATATTAATGGCAAAAGCACTCCATAGAGAACGCCAAACCATCCAATAAAATTTGACACAAAAACATATGTTTCGGAATTTAGTAATTCATTATTAGGCTGATCAAAATAAACAACCAAAATTCTAACTAGAAAGATTGAAATCAGAAAATAATACACATAATTGAAAGAAAATTGTTTTCTAAATTTTGGAGTTTTCATCAACGTGCTCCTTTATTCAAAAATGTAGCCACGAAATTTGAAAGATATGATATAGCAACAATAAGCAATAAGATGACAGTAGCTACCAAGTACCAATTGATATCAACGATTTTTCTTCTGTGAAAAACCCCCGCGCCTCTCACGTCAACATTGCAATTTCTAATTTCATTATTTAGAGTCGTAATTACAATAATCAAATCATGACCACTATTAATATATTCTGGAATAACACGACAATAATTTATTCTTCGGCTGCTTGTAGGTATTTTTATTTTGTCATCTGTCAAAAATCTAGAATTAATCTGAACATCATATATCCTTGCTTTTGCATCAAAAGAAATGTCAATTTCAGGCTCTTCTATCTCATCTAAACCAACATTCTTTATAAAGATAGTATGTTTGTATGCACTTGTGAGTGCGAGATTTGAACGCCCAACTTTTGTGAAAACGGGAACCAGATTAGAGATTTCAGGATTAATTAATTCAGTCTGAAGGATTCTGGTTTCAATAACCTTTCCCCGTTTTTTAATCCAAAACTGAAATAAGATAGAGAGAATAAGAGCTAATATCCCTCCTCCAATAAAGATTTGAAATAAGGCATCTTCTGGCATACACTGTCCTCTTTACTGAGCCTTTGTTTTCACATGAACTAATAAATCATCTAGCAATTATATACTATGAATAATACCAACCGAAAATCTTGTTATACACCGCCAGCAACATCTTCTTGATTACAGGTGGTGCTCGATATACCTTCGGCTACTCGACCACCGAGGCACTCTAGGAATAATACCAGCAAAAAATCTTGTTATACACCACCAGAAAAATTTTCTTGACGAAGTCCAACTTCCAGCGTTTGACATCAATCACCAAAAACCTTGACTCAAATCGTATACGATATTACAATCTTTACATAATCGTATACGATTTGATTTATGGCTTCTCTCACCCCTTCTCCAAACCCTACTCTTGTTATTGCAAAAGAATCAATTGCAGACTCCCTGCGCGCTGATATTTTGCGCGGCAATTTAAAAAGCGGGCAGGCTCTTAAACAGGATGAAATCGCCGCTCAATTTGGTGTGAGCAAAATTCCTGTTAGAGAGGCTTTGGTTCAATTAAAAGCAGAGGGACTTGTCAACTTTTATCCCAATCGAGGGGCGTTCGTCTCAGAATTATCAGCTGCTGAGGCGGATGAAATCTATGTGATGCGAATTGCGTTGGAAACCGCTGTCCTGGCGCGAGCGATTCCCAACCTGACCGTTGCTCAGTTGAAACGTGCCGACGAAATTCTTGACGCAATCGATCAAGAGGAAAATATTGCAAAGTGGGGCGAACTGAATTGGGAGTTTCATGCAACATTGTATGCCCCTGCTTCGTTACCGCGCCTCATGGACACAATCAAAGCATTGCATGTGAATATCGCCCGCTATTTGGTTCTCTATCTGGCGGGAATGGCTTATCAAAAAAAATCCCAAAAGGAACATCGCGCAATTCTCGCGGCATGTCGGCATGGAGAGACAGAGAAAGCCGTTACAGTTCTTGAAGTTCATCTTCGCGGTGCAGCCGAGCATTTGGTTGCATATCTGAACAAACAGGAAAGTTTATAAGTAAAGAAGGAGATAAGCCATGAAGGAAATCGATACCACTCAATTTGAAGTCCATGATCGGGATGTGTTGGCAAATGCCAGGTCCATTATGAGCGCGACAGAATCTCCAAGGATGTGGGCACAGGCTGTCATCGATGCGGTCAAACGGAATGAAGAATGGCGCGGCGAGCGTTGTCTCAATTTACTGGCGCCTGAAGCGCCAACCAGCCCAATGGTACGTGCTTTGCTTTCCTCCGAAATTGGGACGCGCGCGGCTGAGGGGCACATTGGCAGAGTCAACCGCTGGTTTGCTGGAACCCAATATATCGATGAAGTTGAATCGCTCTGTGTTGAATTATTGAAGACCGCGTTTCGTTGCAATTATGCCGACCATCGTTTGATGGGCAGTATGCTCGGAAACATGACGGTCTATCATGCGTTTACCCAACCAGGCGATATCATTATGTCTGCGCCGCAGCCTTTTGGCGGACACTCCAGCAATCGTTATGACGGACCCGCAGGAACACGGGGCGTCAAGATTTTCGATGTCCCTTTCAACATGGACGAACTCGAAGTTGATATCGATGGCTTCGCAAAGCTTGCCCGTCAGCACAAACCGAAACTCGTCGTTATGGGCATGTCTATGACGCTCTTCCCCCTGCCTGTACGCGAGATGAGTCAAATTATTTCAGAATGGGGCGGGAAATTTATTTTCGATGGCGCACATCAGGCGGGCTTGATCGCGGGTGGACAATTCCAGGATCCTTTGAATGAAGGAGCTGTTATCCTGACTGGTTCGGCTGGAAAAACTTTCAGCGGACCGCAAAGCGGCATGATCCTGTGGAACGACCCGCAACTTACCAAGCCGATCACTGATACTATTTTCCCAGCCTTAGCCGCCACCCATCAGGTCAACCGCGTTGCAGCGCTCGCAGTTTCCGCGGCGGAGATGATCGAGTTCGGTAAATTCTACATGGCGCAAATTGTGAAAAATTCAAAAGCCCTTGGCAAAGCACTCGATGAGCGCGGGATTCCCATCCTTTGCGCGCACAAAGGCTACAGCCAGAGTCATCAGGTAATTGCCCGCGTCAAACAATTCGGCGGTGGACTCGAAGTCGCACATCGTCTCGCACAGGCCAACATCATCACGAACAAAAACCTTGTCCCGGAAGACAAACCTGAAGATTGGGATCGTCCAAGCGGCCTCCGCATCGGCACGATCGAAGCCACTCGCCTAGGAATGAATGAAAAAGACATGGAAACCATCGCAGGCTTTATCGCACGTGTACTCGTAGAAAAGGAAAACCCAGACGAAGTTGGCAAAGATGTTGTGGATTTCCGTCTACCGAAACAAACCCTATATTACAATTTCGACCACGAATACCCTGCATGGGCACAGGTATAAACGAATGAAGAAGACGGATGCAATTGCATCCGTCTTCTTCATGTAGATGATTGCCATGCCGTGGTCGGCGGAGATGAAGATTCGTTTGGTCACTGAATTGATTTCGCTTCTTTCTGAATTTTGGGTTGATTTTGTTTCGATAGATTTTATCTTCCCTAGGAATTTTGCTCTATTCCATTCCAATCAGACCTAATCCAGATGAAGAGCCAGTTACAAGATAAAAATCCCCATCAGTTTTTTCGTTTACTTGGAATTTGAAATTAAACACTTGAGCCCAAGGAAAACTTTGGCTTTGGTCGAGCAAATGCAGATTATTTTTCCAAAGCGTCATCACCTTGTTCACAACCATCCATGGTTGTACTGACAGCAATCTCTTTTTGTTGATTTCAATAATTTCGATTGGGTGTTCAACTTCGTGATGGTGAAATATCCAATCAGGAAATGTCTTTTTACCATGCTCTAGTTGCCTTGGCATACCCTGATGAAGAATCCCATGCCGCATTATATCCCAAAATATTTTGGCTGTTTTTTCATCTACTTCAAAATCATTGGAAATTTGTTTTATTCGGCTTTTAGAGTCTGCTTTTACTCCTTTAGTTTCAAGTATAGCAATAATGTATCTCTCATAAAGAAATAAGGCAGTTGCAAGAGCAACAAAACTTCCATCCTTATTCGGAATGGCTTGAAGCCATTGTATTGGAGTAACAAACCAATGATTAAAAGATTCTTCTGAGTTCATGACATCTTCCTTTTATGCGAATAGCTTAAGAAACCAACGAATCTGGCTAACAAACTCATAAACTCTAACTGGCGACTCTAATAGAGCTTGATCATCTATTGCACTTGGTAACGAGTCGAAATTCATCAAAAGCTTTTTCCCACTCAGGATCCACAGTATTATAGTGATCACGGTAAACATAATTAAAAGTCTCAAAGCTGTATTTGGACATCGGGTAAAAAACTATGCATATTTTGCTAGTAGATGTTATTTGTGCCGCTGGATAAAAGCCACATTCATATTCAGCAGTTGAAGAAGCTACTTGCCCGGGTATTTCAAAGTGGTATTCGGATAGGTCATAACCGGGAACTTGCGGGAAATCATCAAAAAAGTGAAGATCGGGTTTCGGTCCATATTGACAAAAGTCATCAGAACCATAATAAAATGGGTCTTCAAGTTTCTGGTTACTGCGAGTATAAAAATTGGGATTGTCTCCTATAACTATCTTGGCCACTTGGATTGACCACAGACTATTATTTTTCACACTGATGGGTAAAGTTTTCACAAGTGAAGCATCAGATGTAATCACAGCATTGGTCACAGTTATAAATGAAGAAATATCACTAATTGTTAAATTGTAGCTGTCTAAATCTCGAATTGTTTCAGTTGGTATAGATGTCTGGGCTGATCTCGGAAGGATGTTTTGACGAAAAAGCACAAAAATCGCCAAGAATAAGCAAGATGCAAAAATTGCTAAAACAACAATAGAAAAAACCATCACTTTCGATTGTTTTCCATTCCGATCTAGTTTAGTCATTTCTTTGTTCATACCTTAGCTCTCACTGAACTTTGTAGAACTCTAGTTCCCAAACCACCAGCAGATTTTAGCATCACAGAATCGAGCTCAACTACGAATAATACCAACTAAAAATCCTGTTACACACAGGTGGTTTCGATACGGGTGGGAAAAGCATCCATCCTACTCAACCACCGAGTTTGCCTACGAATAATACCAACTGAATATCTTGTTATACAGCGCCAGCAAAACCTTCTTGATAAATCCAATCTCCAACACACGGCGTGCAAGCCCTTTTCCCTTTTTACTTTTTACTGTATCTTTCCCCAACTCCCCACGCAAATACCCCAGCGTATTGGACATATTCATCGCCAGTGGATCAGAGACCATCAGGCGCAACAAGCCTGCGTCGTTCATGCGCTTATCCAACTGGCGGACCTGGCCCATCGGTTTGTCCATGTCAAAGGGCAGGAATTGCTGAAGTGTGGATTTATATGCCGTGAACTGCCAGTGTGAGGCTCCCGCCATTGCGGTCACATCTTTATAAGTCAGTCTCCAGTCTCTAGTCTCTGCATAAACCTTTTTATTCTCCTCCTCAGTCTGCCCAAGCGAGAGATTGAATTCGAGGAAGGTCTCCCACGGAATGAATTGACCTTCATCGATGGTCGCATTCTTCTTCGCCCACTCCAGCGTTGATGTGTACAACTCAGGCGGTGTGCGGAAGGGACGCGCGGTCACCATGCCGACGTTTGGGAAGGTTTCGAGAATTTCCACAGAACGCGAAAGCCAGTTCGGGGAAAATAAAACGTCCGCGTCTGTGTAGGCGATGATCTCACCTGGTGCGCCGGTCAACATCACATTCCATGCGCCGCCTTTACCCATGTTTTTTTCGGAGAGGATCAAATATTGAATGCGCCCTTCTTCCTTTTCGTTCACGAGATGCTCGCGTACTTCGGGGCACGAGCCATTATCGAAGACCATCAAGTCGAACGGTAATCCCGCGTCCTTGCGCATGGATTCGAGCGAGACTTTTAAAACATCCAATGTCTCAGCGTAAAAGCCGCTCAAAAATGGAATGTAATTTAATAATGCAACTGTCACCCGCTCGGGACGGGCGACATCTTTGACGAACTTGGCAGGGTTTTGACCTTTACGCATATTTGATTCCTGGTAGGGGCACAGCGGACGGGTTGACGATCAAAATCCTGAATCGTCCCGCTGTGCCCCTACGGTTATTTGAATAATTTCTTAAATCGTTTCTGCCATCTCTTTGGTCTTGCCACGCTCTCGATCATGTCTTCTGGCAAAAAGAAAAATATTGCCCGCAAAAACAATTCGAGCTTACGCATAAAACGCAGCGACGTCATCTTCGGGCGGGTAAGTTTACCATCCACAAGTTGATGGGTTGAATCTAATATCGTGTAACGGATATTTGCCTGTCCGCCCGCGAGGCGAATATTTTCGTTCGTGTCGGGATGCTCATAGTGCGATTTGCCATCAGGCAGGTGACTGTAATCGTGGTTCTGATGCACGATCATGACCGATGGCGTGCAATCAATGACCGGCCATTTTTCTGCGCGGGCTTTGTAGATCATCCAGTTGTCCCAACCTGCGCGGCCAATGGTGAAATTGGGAACGTCTGCGTAACAGGATTTGGGGAAGAGAAAGAAGTCGCTTCCTGCGGGACGGTGGAGGGTACCTGATGCGTAAACCGTATTACGTAATTTTTCCTGCCAACCTTCGGTGAAGTCCATAGGTTGAGTTACATCTAAATCCCAGCGTTGACTTAGCAAAACAAATTTCTTATCCAGCAGCAAGCTGCTGGACTCCAGAGCTGCTTCGAGAAAGTCTGGCATTAAGATCATGTCCGCGTTGATGATGCAGAGTAATTCACTATTGGAATTTTCCTGCGCCAATTGAAACATCGACGAGATCAGCGGCGTGCCAGATTCGTTAAGCGCCACATTGGGGATGTGCTTCACACCAAGCTCACGCGCCGCTTCGGCAAGACCATGCTCCTCGCCGAGCAAAATGACCTCGACGGCGGGGAGCAGACTCCACGATTTGATTGCGTTGCGTTGAATCATCGCGATGTGCGGATCGGTAAACGGTTTGGGAGCGGAGAATAAAGTGATGAGAGGCATATGATTCCAACGTGTCACCCTGAGCCGCTTTTCGGCGAAGGGTCTCTGATTTCACGAAAGAGACTCTCACCTGCACCGAACGCAGGTACGGTGTCGGTCGCGAAGAACGCTCCCTCAGAGCGACACAGTTTTATTTTTTCTTTAACGCCCTCTTATCAATATCTTTGAGCGTCTTATGCTGCACTTCCGCGTTGATCTCCATCAACTTGGGCTCGTTGTGAACCAAATCCAAAACTTCCTTCCAGGTGAAATCATCACGCCCATCGAAGCGACTGTAAACCTGGCGGATGAATTCAAGGTCTTCGGGCGTGTCCACTGTCCAGCGGTAGTCGCCGAAGTCGGTGGTGTGATGGAGCAGGGCAACGTTATATCCGCGTGGGGAAAGGCCAGTTTGCAGTTGGCGGTTTACTGTGGTCAGTTCGACGCCTTCATAAAAATACGGCATGGCATGTTCACGGTGCTGAGGTTCTTTGGCGTCCTTCCATGCTTGCTTCAAGACTTTGAAGGTGCAGGCTTCGACATCCAGGCCAATGGGATAGGTACGAGTCCATGGCGGGGGGAGACGATTGCAGACGAAGTCATACTCATCTTCGATCAAAGTATTGACCACGTCATCAATCAACTCGGGATCAATAACGGGGCAATCCGCGGTGATACGGACAACAACGTCTGCTTTGGCTTGCAACGCGGCTTGATAATAACGATCAAGCACATCAAACAAACTGCCTCGGGTGTAGGGAATGCCGCTAAAGTCGCAGTACTCAGCTACGGGGTCGTCAGAGGCGTCTGTCGTCGTGGCGAAAATAGTTTCGGTAACGGTAGCAGCCCGCGAGGTCCGCACGAAGACGCGAGTCAACATCGGCTGACCCGCAATGTCTGCGAGGATCTTCCCAGGCAAACGGGATGAGGACATGCGTCCCTGAATGATGGCAATGACACGCGGCTTCATGGATTTGTTCTAGGGCATCTCATCGTAATCGGATTCAGGCGTTCTTTTTTCGCCCGAGGCGGGTTTGCGTGACCCAAGCCCGGCTTCCAGGTCCGCCAGTTTCTTTCGGTTTCGAGAATTGGCCAGCCCACTTTTGATGCGGCCGGGCAGCATCACCAAGACTCCGATCAGGAAGCCGACCCCAAGACCGATCAGGACGAACATAGCCAGCGATGCATCCACTGCGTAGCCAAAGAAATTCGCAGAGACCAGGGTGGGATTCTGTAAAGCAAAGAACGCGGCAGCAAATGCCAGGGCAAAAGCAAGAATAAAAGTAATGACCATCATCGTTTCTCCTTTGGTGGATACTTATATTGGAATTTTATGATATTTGAGCTTCCGAAGGAATTGATTTCGCAATCACGAATCCCTTCGCGCGGAATTTCTCAACATATTCACGTACCATCCAGTAATCGAGGCCGACCTGCTCTGCAATATCGAAGACCGTATGCTGGCCTTCAAAACGCATCATGATCTTTTCGATGGCGCGGTTGAGCGCCCAATTATCACGCCAGTCTACCCACAGGCCGTTGCCGCTGAGAAACACGGGGCCGTGGAAGGTGCGTTGAGGGACATAGTTGCTGGCGTAAATGCGAATGACCTGCTCGGCGACATCCGCTGCGCCAAGCAGCATATCATCGTGAATGATATCAAGGTTATCGTCGGTGGTGTGATATTCATCATAAGGCCAGCGGTTGATGGAGATACACGGCACGTTGACACCAGGTCCGTTGATGACCCGTTCGTCGTTGGCGGGGGCAGAAGCGAAGTCACGTTCGGCGTGTTCAGCCTCGCGTAAAACGTGATGTGCGATGCGGTCAAGAAGGTGATCGTGCTGACGGGTATGATGCCATGCGATCTTATTTTGATTACCTGTCATCTCCATAAAAATGCCGCCCCGCAGATTGGGAATCAGGTTTTCGTTGTGCGCAAGATATGCAATCGTGCCTATCGTCTCGGGCCCAAACCAAAAGCGGATGCTCATCGAGCCAGCCGGAAGCGGATGCTCATCGAGCCGCCGCGCCAACTCGATCGTGCTGACCACGCCCGCGCCATCGTCATTGGCCTGCATGGGGTGACAGGTATGTGCCTGCACAATGAATTCACCCGCTTCGGGGCTCGCCCCGCCTTCGGGGTGGGCAACTGCAGTGGCAACTTTGAATCCCTGCGCGGGGTCGGTGATGAATTCGGATTTGATCACGGCGTGATATTTTTTGTCGCGAGGGAGCTTGTCAAAAGTATTTTTCGGAAGGCAGAAACCCCAATCGCGTTCATAGTATTTGAAGATCCACGGAATTGCGTGCGGACGTTTCTCATTGAAATACAAATGCGGCTGGAGCTCTTCAAAACTCAAGACCTTATCAATTGGCAATGAGTATGAAACGATGTGAAGTGGATTGTCCTTGAAGTCCACGACGCGCTCGCCGCCTTCGATCTCGAGGTATGCTTCATGCACAACGTAGCGCTCAGGAACCTGCCACGTCCACACTTTGGTAAGAGGCGCGTATGTCTCAATGGTGTAATTGGATGAATCAGGCATGTACGAACCGACGATCTCCAACGTTTTGTCGTGGTCATCGGAGGCGAGGGTGCGATGCAGGGGAAAGAATTCCGCGAGGATGGATTTGAGGGAGGTGTAAGGTTTCATAATCGTTTCACGTAGGGCGAGGTCTTCTCGCCCTGTTATTGAATAATGTCTATCTGGGCGGGGTGACCCCGCTAGAACTTCCTGTACTTCGGCTCTTCAATATAGTGCAATTTCTCGGGGTGCTCACGCACGATGACAGACATGTTATCGTAAAAATCATTCGCCGTGGCAAAGTGGATCTTCGCCGCGCCGACCTGAATTTCTTTAATAACGCCCGCTGCCAGCAGCTCATTCATGCCAGGGTTGATATAGGTTTTCACAGTGTCATCATTACGAACGAACATGGAATAGGTCTTGATACGCGGCAGGCGGTCATAACCGACATAGATACCCGAAAACTCCTTGATGCGGCGATAATCACAGCCCACGTTATACTCAATATAATGATGCATCGAAAACGTACTGTTGAAGTCCAGGCCAATGCTCAGGATCGTCCCGTTTATTTTATGGAATAATGCAAAGGCCGAGTTTGGTCCATAGGCTTCAACATCTTCAGTCTTTGAAAATTCATCCGCCCGTGCGCCCCAAACGGAGAAACTGTAGATCGGATGCGGGGTCCGCTTTACATCAGGCCTGAGGCGTGCAGTCTCGGTGATCGCACCCATCTTCGAAGGCGTCTCCAAAACATCCCAGTAATGCGTCTCCGTCCACGATTGGAAGTTGAAGGCGGGGAACATCACGGTGCCGTCCTTCCCCACCAGCTCGCGCATCACATCGATCACCGTATCCGCGCCGCCCTCCACGCCACCCAGCGATTTATACGACGTATGCACAATGATCGTCTCGCCATTTTTGATATTTGTTTTTGAAAAGCCATCCAGCAGATCTTTGTGTGTCAGCATATTATCCTTCCATGTCATTGCGAGCCGTTTTTTGGCGAAGCAATCCCCAAATGATTAGGAGATTGCTTCGTCGGGAAGTTCTCCGTCCTCGCAACGACATATCAAATTAAACTTCGATAGACATTCATCAACACTTCGGCATTCTTTTTCCAATCCGCGCGCCTCTCTGCGGACCTGCGGGCTGCGCGGCCGATCTCGGGCATTTTCTCACGCTGATTCATCGCCGCCAGAATCTTTTCGGCTAAGTGATCCACATCCCCATCACGAAACAACCAGCCGTTTTCATTTTCCACGACCCACTCCCTGTTGGCAGGAATATCCGAAACAAGGCATGGCAGGCCGCAAGCCAGCGCCTCCATCAACGAGACTGACGAGCCGTCCACATGTGAAGGTGAGATATATAAATCCGCCATATGATACCAGCGCGGCAATTCCGTTTGTGAGATCTGTCCACCGAAAGTGACACGGTCCAGCACACCGCCACTTTGCAATATCCTGCGGATGTTTGCGCTTTGTGAGCCGCCGCTCAGCAATATCAGATCCACATTTTCACTTTGCTGCGCCACTATGACAAACGCGCGGGTAAGCACGTCCACGCCATAGCGGGTTTCCCAGGAGCGGTTGCAAAACAATGTGACCGCAGACGATGGACGATCGACGATGGTCGATAGTCTATAGTCTGTGGTCGGCGCAAAGTGCTCGAGGTCAACACCCCACGGAAAGACCACCGTTTTGTCAGGATTCATCCCATAGGCTACAGCCTTATCGCGCGTGACCATTGCATCACTGGTAAAGAACGTGGAATGTTTCAACACGTAACGCGTAACGATTTCCCACCATTTGCCGCGATGGACATCATCCATCAAGTCAAATCCCCAGGACATGGTGAGTACCGGGCGAAATCCGCTCAATATCGCGATGAACGCACAGGTTTGAATGGGGCCAGCGTGGATGAGGTCTGGTTTGATCTCACGAGTCAAACGTCGAAAGTCGAAAGTCAAAGCGGGCAGGTCATGCCATTGAAACGGCTTCCTCCCACCCCTCCAAATGACTTGAGTCACATTTTCAGGCACAGAACGACTCTCCACCTGCCGCTGATTTCCCTCCAACTGAACAAAGAAGGCATCATGTCCGCCATCAGAAATGGCCTTTAGAAAACGATAATCGTGTGTGGAGTAGCCGAGGGAGAAATAAATAATTCGCATGTCGATATTCGATATTCGATACTCGGGCATCATGATCCGATTATCGAATATCGATTCCCGAATATCTTTTTACGCGCCTAAATCTGTCCAGCGCAATTCCTTGCCGAGGGGCATGTCAGTCAACGCTTTTGTACCAATGACGTTTTGAATCTGGTCGGGCTTGATCGCACCGGGTGTGGCGGGGCGCAGCACGTCGATCATGTCACGGGTGAACGTCTCACCCGCTTTAATGTCCCGCGCCGCTCGCAGACAGCGACGTTGCACAATCTGTGTTTCCTGTTCGTTGTCGGCGATGAATTTGTCGGGGCTTCCAAGCGAGCGTTCCAACAAGCGAGTCTCTTCGACCATCTTCGCCCAATTTTCAGGGTTCATCGCAAACTTGTGGTCGGGGCCTTCGCGGTCATTACTGTCTGTAAAGTGACGTTCGATTACACGCGCACCCAAAGTCACCGCGCCAAGAACAGGTGCGACTGAATGTGTATGATCAGACAATCCCAAAATCACATCAGGAAACATGGTGGCATAGGTTTTCAAAACATTTACGTGGAGATGATCGTAGTTATTGGGGCTGGCCGTGTAATTGGTATTGCATTGCATCAAAACTAGTTGCGTATTGATTTTCAAAATCGCATGAACTGCCTTCTGCACTTCACCAATGGTGGATGCGCCCGTGGCCACGAAGAATGGTTTGCCCTTGCTTGCCATTCGCTCCAGCGCTTCGATCCAGTCAATTTCACCTGAACCTGCTTTGTAAACTTCCACATATTGGTCGAGGAAATCTATCGCCTCAAAATCATAGGGTGAGGAAAAATAGTCTATGCCAACTTCTTTGCACTCCTCCACCAGCGTCATGGACCAATCAAAAGGGATGGAAGCGCCTTTGTACACCTCGAACACAGATTTCTTCCAGGTTGCCTGATGTGAAACCTGTCCGCCATTCATGGATTTGAAGCCATAGTCTGAGACGATCTTCGGCGCGTCAAAATTCTGAAACTTGGCTGCGTCCGCGCCTGCTTCCTTTGCGAGGCGGATAAGCAATTTAGCGCGCTCCATGTCGCCATCATGGTTGGCGGCGATGTCGGCGATGAAATAAGTAGGATGATTTAATCCAATTGTACGGTTTCCGAATTTTATGTCCATAACTCCTCCAAAATTGTGGATAGTGAAGTGATTCCTGTGGATAAGGATGGGTAAAGCCTGTGGGTAAGTGGGGTTAAACTGTGGATAGCGAGTGTATCCTGTGGGTAACTTTGGGTAAGGCGGATTGCCAATCCGCCCTACGCCTGTTGATAACTACGGATTTTCTGTGGATAACCCTGCTGGTATTGTGTGTAAAACTCGTTCAAACCTGTGGAAAACTCGGGCAAAACCAGGCCCAAATCTGTGGTCAGCTTGTGGGTAGAAAGCCATAAATTGTGGGAACGGCGGGCAGAAAGGCTCGAGGAATGAATGGATTTCGGAGAAATCTCGCTCTCGGGCAGCTTGAACTTGCGGGCGATCTCCACGCCGAATTGATACTTGCTCATGGCATGCGGCCCTACCAGGTGATACAAACCGCTCAAGCCGCGCTGCAACATTTTTACTAAAATACGGGCAGTATCGTTCACCAGCATTGGGCAAAAGATGACATCCGTAAAACCGCTCATGCTTTTGTTATTGTTTAGGTTGTTTAGAAAAAATTCTGCCAGGCTGCGTTTGCCGCCCAGGCTCCAACCGTAGAAATTGACGCGCGCCACGATGGCTTTTTGATAAGTGGATAAAACCGCATTCTCCCCCTCAAATTTGGTTTGCGCATACACGCCCAGCGGATTGGGTGAATCCTTTTCTGTGTATTGCCCATCTTTTTCACCGTCAAAAACTGCATCGGTTGAAATGTGGGCGAAGGCAACGCCGCGTGTTTTGCAGGCCTTTGCCATTTGCGCGGGCAGGTCAATGTTGAGACGGCGGGCAAGGTCTGGGTTTTCTTCGCAGGCTTCCAGGTCCGCTAGAGCCGCGCAGTTGATCAGCCATTCGGGTCGCGCAGAGTCAAGGATGGAATCCACTGCGCCAGAGTCCAGCAAATCTGCATTCAAAATTTTAAAAGGCGCATTCATTAATTTGCCGCGATCCACGCCAATAATTTCATGCTTGGTCATGGTCTCTTGCGAAAAATTAATGCCGAGCAATCCGCTGATACCGGTGATCAGGATACGTGGCATGGGTTAGCCTTCAAGCTTGCCTTGCACAAACAACTCTTCAAACGGAGCAATATATTTTTTGATGCCGTCAACATCCAGCCATTCAGTGTTGTTATCGCTTGAATAATAAAAACCTTCATTCAGCGTTTTGCCTTTGTCCTTCCATGAATAACCAAACCATGTGGCTTCGGCAGGCTGCACGACAAACATGGTATCAAGTTCAATCGTGTGCCGCGCTTCATCCTCCGAGATAAGCATCTCGTGCAGTTTCTCGCCAGGGCGAATGCCGATGATATTAATTTCCGCTTTGGGCGCGATGGCTTTGGCAAGATCGACAACTTTTGTGCTGGGAATTTTTGGAATGAAAACTTCGCCGCCTTCCATTTGCTCGATGCAATGGATCACAAAACGGACACCCTGATCCAGCGAAAGCCAGAAGCGGGTCATGCGATCATCGGTGATGGTTATCTTTCCGTTCGAACGTTGATTTAGAAACAGCGGAACCACCGAGCCGCGCGAGCCGACGACGTTCCCGTATCGGACGCAGGAAAATCTGGTTGCTGAACCTCCGGCATAAGCATTACTCTGAATCGTTAACTTCTCTGCTGCGAGTTTTGTGGCTCCATAAAGATTCGCGGGGCTGACAGCTTTATCCGTGCTGACCGTCAACACTTTCGTTACGCCCGCATCAAGCGCCGCTTCGACAACATTTGCCGTGCCCATGATATTGGTCTTGATGGCTTCCATCGGATTGTATTCACAAGCAGGGACCTGCTTCAGCGCCGCCGCATGGACAACGACATCCACCCCATGCATGGCACGGACGAGGCGCTCACGGTCACGCACGTCGCCTATGAAATAACGCAGCGCAGGATGGTTGTAACCGCCCACCTGCATTTCGTGCTGCTTCAATTCATCGCGGCTGAAGATGATGACCTTCTTCGGCTGATGTTCTTCGAGCAGAATTTTCGTAAATTTCTTCCCAAACGAGCCTGTTCCGCCCGTGATCAGTACAACTTGATTTTTCCAGTCCATACGTTCTCCTAGTGATCTGTCATTGCGAGGAGGCGCTCTCCCGCCGACGAAGCAATCTACTTGCATAAGTGGAGATTGCTTCGGGCTAGCGCCCTCGCAATGACGTGAACTACTTTACGGCTTTGAACAAGCCCGAGTCTTTTGAAATAAAAACCCTGCCGTTTTCTTTTAATTCTTTTTCAAGGTCGAGTTTAACTCTGGCAAGTTCGGCCTCCGATACTTCCGAAACACGGAAACCAGAACGAATATAAGCCATAATCGGTTCGACTTCTGTTACATGCAAATTATCCAGGTAGCGGGAAATTGTCACTTGCGCGAAAACTTGATTCAATTGTGCTAAGCCGCTTTCTAGGGTGAAAGGATTGATAAATGACTCAAAAGATTTTCCACTGACCTGCCGTAACCAATCCGTTATTTCTTTTAAGTGATGCTCGCCCACTGTTGTGGCGATTAAACATCCGCCTTTTTTCAATACCCGTTTTATTTCAGCCAGCGCTTTTGGGCGATCAGGCACATGGTACAACATATGATTGGCTATGACGATGTCAAAGGTCTCATCGTCATATGGAATGGACTGTGCATCCACTTTTTCGAACCTGAAATTGCGCCCCAGCGGAACCAGGTTGCGCCAGGCCGCATCCAACATGCCATCGGAAAGGTCGGTCAGCGTGATCGTCCAGCCAGCAGGGATTCTATCCGCACATTCCTGCCACATCGTACCCGCGCCGCAACCCAGCTCCAAAACATTTGCCTGCGCAGGCAGTTGGGCAAGTGTATCAAAGACCCAATGGAACCAGCCTTGCGGATTTGTGCTAAAGCGTTTGTGGATCTCGATGCGTGCATTGAGGTTGCTTGAGTCTTTGTACTGATGTTGTGTAAGATAGTTCTGGTCGGTGAATTTTGACATATTATTCCGGTGCCGATTTGCAATAGTCCACAGCAATTACCTGCGTCACTTCAGGCAATAAGGGTTCTCGAATTGCACTCAACATATCACAAGCTTGTATTCGGAGAGACCTATCTCCAATGATCCGCTTGGCGGTTTGTTCCAATCGACCTGCATTGCCAGTGATCGCGTATGCCTTCAAGAACGGCAGCCACTCTGAATGGTCTTCAGGACTGAGTTCCAGGCCGATGGCTTCTTCGCCGAGTGCGATTGCACTCTTCCAATTGCCCAATTGTGAAGCCAGCTCCGCTTTTTCAAAGTAATAACACCAATTATGTTCAGGCTCTTCCCAAAATATATATTCGGGCGGAGTGACGGGGCTGGCCTCAACGATTACATTCTCTATCTTAGACGACGGCGCGACGAAGGTTACATTGACCGGATCATAGGTGGATGTCAAAGGTTCGCTTCCATCGATCACATGCACACACGAACCCAAAGTCGGTTGGCTAAGGACGAGCAGGTTTCCATAATCAAAGTCGACGGCATGGCTGCGATACTGAGTCTGATTATAGCGTTCGCCGTTCAAAATATCCGGCAGCGTCTCGCTGTTAAGCGTCAGCCCGGCAATGGGATACTTCACGATCGGTTCTCCGGTTGGTTCAGGGAAATAGATAATATTTGCCGCTTCCATCAGTCCATATCCGCCATCTCCCATACCGGGCAGCGGGTAGTTGACCACCAGCGTTGTGCCAGATCGGAGCATGGGAACGCGCCAACTCACCTGCCACCAGAATTTTTGAAGTGCAGTTTCTTCTATTACCGCATTGACCGAGATCCCATAATGCGCGAGAGCCGCAGCTGCAATGACCGCATACAACAGCACCGAACGCGCACGCTGTACCGACAGGGATTCGATAAACCCCGCCATGAAGACTGCCGCCGCCAGCGAAGCAGGCAGGCCATAATGCGAAAACCCTGTGATATTGACGTAACGATTCGCCATGATGACCGGCAAGACCCCGAAGACCATCCCCACGCCGCCCAGCAGAAGCGCTTCGTACTTGACCTGATCCTGCCCGCCATCCCCAGCATTTGATTCCGCCGATCGCTTGATCATCTTCTCCGCCACCACAACCAGGAAAATGGTGAGCGCCGCGATCAACAAGCCAAATGCCATATCGCGCAGACGAAGTCCCTGCAAAAAAGTTGGGAACTGATTGATCCATGCCAGAACGGCAAGATTTAACAAGCTATTATAGAGTTGAAAGAACCAATCCAGGATTGTAGCAATGGGGTAATTTAGAAAGACGCTCAATTGTCCGCCAATATCCGTTGCTGCACGCTGATTCTGGAAGATCAGAGTCCGCCAAAGGGAGAATCCGATCGGGATGAGCAGGTTCCAGCCCAGGGCGCGGAGAGAGGCGAAAGCCTTCCTCCAGAAAAAATCCTGTGATGTTCGGTTGACAAACAAATAGACACACAGGAAGCGGAAGACTTCCATCCCAATCGCATAATCCACAAGAGCAATATAGACCCAGCCTGTCAGAATCGCACCGATCAGATAGGCAATTTTTGAAACCGGGTTTGAAGACCCAATTGACTTCAACGTGAATGCGATCGAAAACACCTGCAATGCCAGGCTGGCGATCATGGGTTGATATTCAATGGCGCTGATCCACCAAAAGTAGCCTGGATAAATGGCAAACAGTAAGGTGGCAAGAAATGCGAATTTTCTTTCCTTGGGCCAGAGGATGTTGAATATCCATAACACGCCAACAGCGCTTAGACCGCGCCAAAAGAATGCGCCAAGATGATACGGAAGTGGGTTTGGGCCAAATAATGAAAAATATAATTCAAAGAAAAAACCGCGCGCAGGGCGGTCAATGCGGAACATCTCATGGAAGACCTTCGCACCCCCGATCATGCCATCGTAGATGTAATACCAGTCATCCTTGAAATAAGTTAATTTGCCGAGGTTGGGGAGATACACCACGGCACAAACAAGCAAAAGAAATAAGATTTCAGGGAACGGCTTTTTCTTCAGGATCATTCTATTTTTTGACCACGATCAACGGATACTGTCCATTCTCGGCAAAGAACTTCGGAAAGACGCCCTCCAACCAGAATACGAATCTCAAGAATGTTCGTCCGCCGAAGGGACGAACGAACCAGCGCAGGACGCGCGTGCTCACACTGCGCCAGGGCTTGATCTCAATGATCATCTTTGAGCCGATCTCGCGTTTGAGCCATTCGGGGGTCATCTTTTGGACGAAGGTTCCTGAGGGGTCTTCCTCGCTTAACCACTCCTTCTTCTTTTTCGCCGAGCGGCCAGAGAGTTTTCGCATAAGACCAATCAAGGGTTCCGCCATACGGCTCAGGAAAGGTTCATGCCACCCGTTGACAATGGCCGCAGTCCGCCCGCTTGCAAGCACGCGGTGAATTTCGCTGTAGGCGCGTGGATGTTCTGTCAGCGCGAGGTGATGAATGGCATGCATGGAAACTGCTCCATCAAAAGATTCCTGTTTGAAAGGCAGATTCGCCAGGTCACCAACAACGAATAAGCCGTGATCACCAATTCGTTCACGAGCTTCGCGCAGGGCTTGAATGGAAATATCCAGGCAAACCCGTTTCTGATATCCCTGCGAATAGACTTTATATTCCTCATATTGAACGGGACCGGAACCCGCATCCAAAAGGAATCTACCCGTGGGGAGGAGTCCGTTCATCACGCGCAGCCGCGTCTTGTGAATGTACTCGCGCGAAACCGGGCGCAGGTCTTCGTAACGGGCGTTTTGATAATTCCCGTCATCCTCCTGCTGCCAGCCGATCTCGTCATAAAACTCGCGTACTTTTTGTTTTGTGTCGTTGGTCATGTATTTATCTCATAACTCGTTGGTCGAGTAGTTCCGAGCGACAGCGAGGAACGTATCGAGACCAACAGTAATTGCCAAACATAAAATTGCTTCAATTATAGGTAGTCTCGATACGGCGGCGAAGGACATGCCGCCTACTCGACCACCGAGTATCTCTACTTCCACGTAAATGGTTCATTAACCAAGAAATCAAACGTGTCTTTAAATTGCGCCAAGCCTTCTTCGCTTAACACTTTTTCCAAAGGCCAAACTTCGAGGTCATCCCAGAAATTCATCAGGCGCCAGGGAAAGGCGCGCGGGTATTCAAAAAAGAATCGATAGGCATAATTCCAGGCAAATTCAACTTGTTTCTCGTTCAATTGATGGGCAGGGATATCCGCCAAAACTTTATCGAGGGTGGCGTAATATTCATTCCATGAATTTGGATCCAATGTGAAGCCTCGGCTGCGATAATGGGTTTGTCCGCAGGAAATGACGGGGCGACCATTCATAGCGGTTTCGAGCCCGACCGTGGTGGTATATGCCAAACCGACATCGGCGATTTCTATCAGGTCATAAGTGTTAATGTTATCCAACGCGCCAATGATATGAATATTGCCCGGGAGCTCAGGCAATGCATCACGCACAACCGTTCCCATGGATTTGGCCTGCGGTACAAGTTTCTCACCAGGGTGAACGCGAATGACCAATTGCACATCGGTCCGCTTTGCAAAATATTGAACGGTCTTCGTGATCCATTCCGTCATTGAGGCGGCGAAGATGTCACGGCCGAGGGTGAGGCTGTCACCCAACACGTTCGCAGCGAGCATCACTACGGGACGATTGTCCAAACCGAGCAGTTTGCGAGTCTCCTGCGCGCCTTGCGAAGAGACATATTGCCATAACCGTTTGGATTTCCCCCAAACGCGTGCACCGCGGCGGGCATTTTCAAGATCCGCCACGCGCTCGAACATTTCATCGGTGATCGGCAGGTGACAGCGCGCTTCCACGATGTAATCGGTATCCTGCTGCATGATGGACGAGTTTTGCGCCAGCCAGATCTGTTCACGCTGGTCGTTGAATTCGTAGGTAACAGCGTTGATGTTCAAATAGCGTGCCACGCGGAAGACGATTCCCATTTCAAGGATTAATCCGTTTGGGATCAAAACCACATCGGGCCTTTTTGTCTGCATCCATTCGAGCGCAGCCTTTGCGGCGAATGTATTTCGTTGAACCCGCAAGTCATACAATGCGCGATCTTCGGGATCATCCATGTTCACTTCTTCGCGCATCAGGGTGTACTGTGTATCCCACAGCGAGATCTCTTTTACGTCAGCCTGGATTCTCTCTGGGAGAACAGAGGCAGGCTTGAGGTCCAGCATGGAGGCGTGTTCAATTAATGGGGATAAGGTCGAAAGAGCATCCTTTGTATGAAGCACACGCTGTCGCTGTGTGAAGTTATCCTTTTGCTTGTGCCACTCGGCATAGGGCAGGGTTAATAAGGTGACCTTATGTCCAAGTCCAGCCAGGGCTAGGCCCAGATATGCAGATTGCTCGATCCAATAATGAAGTGTCGCAAAAAATAAAACATTCTTACCGGGCCTTACATCCCTGGCAATGGGCTCAACGACAGTGCGCGCTGCCGGCAAAGACATTTGCAGACGATCTAAATTGTAATGATCCTTGCGCGGACGATTCTTTGATCGAAGCATCCAATCGATTTCGGCAGTGAAGGGCAGGTCGCCAAGAATATTTTTGAGGTTAGTTTTCTTTAGCATCAAAATCTCTTACCACAGAGCACACAAAGAACACGGAGATCTAAAAAAGGCTTCTCTGCGGACTGTGTGATCTCTGTGGTGAAAATCAATCCAATTTCTCGATATCCCAATTCAAACGAGGGCGGATGGGACCCACGCGCGGCTCGGGCCAATGCGTGCCGGGCGCGCCGGTAATATCCACGTTGAACGCGATCGCGTTTTCATCCATGAAATAACGGCGCACGCCAAACGAGCTGGCATTCACGCCAATGGTGTAGCGGCCTTCATTGAAAATATCGGCGGGGATTTCAGCACGGCTGATGTAGCGGCCTGCATTGCGCGAATCGAATTTCTCAAATAGATTCGGCGCATCGGTATCGAACGAGGTGAGCACATACTCGCCCCGCATGGTGCTGAGATAAAAACCAACACGCAGGCCCGTGACGGGCGCATCCAGTTGATATTCAAACTCAACGGTGACTGGCTCTGTGGAACGGACAGTGTCAACAACCTTCCCGCTTCGACTCTTAATCTTCAAGCTGATCGGCTGAAATGGCGCACTCGCCGCTGGGATTTCATCCGCCTCCCAAACCCGCTGACCCGCCTGCGCCTGACCCGATGACAGATAAAAGTCAACGGCTTCCTGCGTGGGTCCGCGCATGAGCATTTGGCCTTTGTTTAAAACAATGGCTTCCTCTGTAAGGCGAAGAATGGCAGACATGTTATGGCTGACGAACAAGACTGTACGGCCTTGCTGCGCCACATCGCCCATTTTGCCGAGACATTTCTTTTGAAATTCTGCATCACCCACCGCCAGCACTTCGTCAACAACCAGAATTTCAGGCTCAAGATGTGCGGCCACTGCAAAAGCCAAACGCAAATACATTCCAGATGAATAACGTTTGACGGGTGTATCAATGTATTGAGTGACTTCAGAGAAATCAACGATCTCATCAAATTTGGAATCAATCTCAGTACGCCGCATGCCGAGGATGGCACCGTTCATATAAATGTTTTCGCGGCCAGTCAATTCTGGGTGAAAGCCTGTTCCTACTTCGAGCAGCGAACCAACACGCCCGCGCACGGAGACTGTGCCCACGGTTGGCTCTGTGACGCGGGAGAGAATCTTGAGCAAGGTGCTTTTGCCCGCGCCGTTGCGCCCTACGATACCAAGGACTCTGCCTTCCTCAAGGTCAAAGGAAACATCCTTCAACGCCCAGACGTAATTCTGGTTCTGTCTGCGGTCTGATCTGCCGATCATTGCCTTCGCCAACCGCAACGGCGCAGAGACAGTATCCACGATCACGTCGCGCAGCATGTTGTAACGGAATTTCGATTCTGCCGCGCCGATCTTATATTGCTTGCCGATGTTTTTTACCGAAATCGCAGTTGCCATTAAATCGTATCCGCAAAAGTCTTTTCCATGCTTCTAAAATAGAAAAGGCCCGAAATGAAAATCAAAATTGAAATACCGACCGAAACCCAAAGAGTGATGTCAGGTCCATTACCGATGCCAAGCAATGACCAGCGAAATCCGTTGACCACACCAGCCATTGGGTTCAGGAAGTATAGGACTTGCCATTTTTCAGAGATCACAGAGGCGGAATAGGCTACAGGTGTGGCAAACAGCCAAAACTGAGTCAGGAACGGAAGAGCTTGATTTACATCGCGGTACTGAACATTAATCGCCGAAAGCCAAAGAGCAACGCCAAGTGCAGTCACAATGGCAAGCAGGAGGAAAAGCGGAAGCGTCCAGAGCAAATTCCATGCCGGTGTCACTTGATAGTAAAACATCAAAATGATTAGAATAAAGAAGGCGATCAAAAAATCCACCAGCCCGGCAAAGACCGATGACATGGGCAGGATCAGACGCGGGAAGTAGATCTTCGTCACCATATTGTTGTGCGCCACGAGTGAACGGCTTCCCTGATTGAGCGCAACGACAAACAAGCCCCACGGCAGCAAGGCTGTGAATGAAAAAACAGGGTAGGGAATTCCTTCCGTTGGCAGTTTTGCCACTCGATCAAATAGAAAGGTAAATACCAACATAGTCATCACAGGTTGGATCACCGCCCATGCCATGCCCAAAAGAGTTTGTTTATATTTCACTTTCACATCGCGCCAGACCATGAAGAAGATCAATTCACGGTAGACCCAAAGATCTCGCAAGTTTAATGCCGCAAGACCTTTGGATGGTTTGATGTAAACAGTGTGAGGCTCGTGCTTTGTGAGTTCGGTCATTTTACTTAATTTTGTCGCGATTGGATTTGAACCATTCAATCGTTTGTTTCATGCCTTCCTCAAAGGAGACCTGCGCGCTCCAGCCAAAGAGTTCCTTTGCGCGGGAGACATCCAATCCGCGGCGGGGTTGGCCGTTGGGTTTATCGGTCTGCCACGCAAGTTTGCCATCGAAACCCGTCATCTTCACGATCATTTCAGTCAGATCTTTGATCGAGATCTCATAACCAGAACCAAGGTTCACTGGCAGATCACCATTGTATTTTTCCGCGGCGGTTAAGATCCCATCAGCGGCATCTTCTACATATAAAAATTCACGTGTCGGAGAACCATCACCCCAGACGGGCAATTCCTTGTCGCCGCGTTCACTTGCTTCAACAGCCTTGCGGATCAGCGCTGGGATGACATGCGATGTCGCCAGATTGAAATTATCACGTGGACCATATAGATTCACGGGCAAAAGGAAAATGGCATTGAAACCATATTGCTGGCGATACGCTTGTGCCTGCACAAGCATCATCTTCTTGGCCAGGCCGTATGGTGCATTGGTTTCTTCGGGATAACCGATCCACAGGTCATCTTCCTTGAATGGGACGGGCGTAAACTTGGGATATGCACAAACTGTCCCAGTTGCAACGAACTTTCCAATTCCGCGCTTCCAAGCCTGGTGCATTAATTCCACGCCCATCATTAGGTTGTCATAGAAAAATTCCGCAGGATGTTCGCGGTTGGCCCCAATGCCACCCACATTCGCAGCCAGGTGAATGACGATCACATTTTTAGGATCAACGCCCTTTAAGGTGTCATTATACAAACGGTCAATTCCACTGCGCTCGGTCAGGTCATAATCTTTTTTGCGGGGAATGAATATATCCGTCGCGCCGCGTTCTTTCAATTTTTCAATGACAAATGAGCCAAGGAATCCCCCACCGCCTGTCACAATGACTCTTTTATTTTGCCAAAAATTTTCAGCCATGTTTTCTCCTATTTGGACTCCAACATCTCCAGATGTTGGAATAGTAATCCGAAGTCAGGAGACTTCGGACTCCGCCTGTATTCTATTGAACTATAAACTGCGCATTTCTATATCGGTCATCAGTCGGGTTTTTGATCAAGCCCGTCTTCAACGCAAACAAAACTTCGCGCACGCCATCGTCCACGGTCAAGGTCGTTTCAAAGCCGAGCACGCGTTTGATCTTCTCAAACGAAACGGTAATGTCGCGCATATCGCCGCCGAAAGTCAGATCTTTATATTCCACCACTGTCTCAGGCATGCGTTTAAGAATTAAGTTCACGATCTCATTTTTGGAATAATTTCCATTCTCAGTGCCAAGGTTGAAAACCTGTCCATTTACCTTGTCTTTTTCGGCTTCCAATCCCATGATCACACCGCGCACCACATCACGAATGTGTACGAACGAGCGCGAATATCCGCGTTGATAAATAATGAGAAAGCGCTTCATGAATGCATCCAGCACAAATTGATTGACGATCAGGTCAAAGCGTGTGCGCGGGGAAATTCCATACAAGGTTGCAAAACGGAACAGCAAAGGCGCACAGGTCACATCTTTTTGTGAAAGCAAATATTCTTCCGATGCGATCTTTGTCTCTGCATACAAGGATTGTGGATTTAGCGCGGTCTCTTCCGTCACAGGTTTGCCATCGGGTGATAAGCCGTAGTTGCTGTAAGTGGATGCAAACACGAATCTTTCCACGCCCAATTCTGCTGACTGCTCGAAGACCAGTTTCGTGGCTTCAACGTTATACTTCCAGGCTACCTGCCGTCCCACCGCTTGGCAGGCGGGGAATCCCACGATGCCCGCAAGGTGAATAACGGCATTGGGAACCTGCCAATCCTTTTTGACCGCGTCACGCACGGCCCGAGGCTCGGTCACATCGGCTTTGATGAAGTGGAAGTTGGGGTGATTCAGAAACGGGACAATGCTCTCGCCGCCGAACAGTAAGCTGTCCAGGACGGTGACCCTGTAATTGGCGCGCAGCAGCTCCGAGGTCAGAATGGAACCGATATATCCCGCGCCGCCCGTGATCAATACATGTCGATCCGTCATTCCAATCCCTCCAACTTGATCTTGTATCCATCCAGAACCAGAGCTGGCACAGATTTATCATTCACAACCGCTATGCCCTGTTCAAGGCAGGTGAGTTTGCAAATATCGGCAACATCGCCAGAACCAACGATGCGCACACGGTCATACCCCGCATGGCGGATTTTTGAAACATGGTCCTTCACACGTTGGCGTGTGCGGCGGTAAACAGAGAAGGAGCGCTCCACATAATCCACCGCGAGGCGGGCCCGCAGGGCAATACCTTCAGGCGTGATGATGTAGCGCAGCTTCTTACGCTCGGCGCGCGAGACCTTAACTGCACCCTTCGCGATGAGTCGCTTTAAATGCCAATTAACCGTTCCAACCGCCACACCCAACTGGGTGGCAAGCGTGGACTGGTTCACATCAGGGTCACTCTCGATTTGTTCGAGCAGGGAGAGTTCGCGGAGTTCTTCGTTTGTTGATTCCATATTCATGCTTTATAATTCCAAAATTCAGTGGCTGAATTATAACCCAATTTCTGAGCATACAATCTCGGTGTATCCAACCAATAGCCCCACGCTACCAAATAAAATACTCAAGGTAAAATCATCCCGCTATGGACATAAAACCACTATTCGACGAAGCCGGCAAATCCTATCAACAATCCCGCATGGCACACTGGGACGAAGTCGCAATAAAACGGGATAATTGGCGCGGCATGGGGCGCTGGTATCATCGCCGCTTAATTGAAGTCTACAAATTTCTCGTGAGTCCCAACCAACGCGTGCTCGAGATCGGGTGCGGTATGGGCGAGCTCATCGCACACCTGCAGCCATCACACGGCGTCGGTGTGGATTTCTCCGCTGAAATGATCGCGCGCGCCCGGCAGCGCCATCCCGAAATCGAATACCACCAGCTTGATGCGCACGACCTCTCCAGCCTCGAAGGCAAGTTTGATGTGATCATCCTTTCAGATACCGTCAACGACCTGTGGGATGTACAACGCGCGCTAGAGCAGACAAAAAAATTCTGCACACCAGGCACTCGACTCATTCTAAATCTCTACAGCCACCTCTGGCAGTTACCTCTCACCATTGCGCAAAGTTTAAATCTCGCCGCACCCATGCTCAGTCAAAACTGGCTGACCATTGAAGATATCGACAACATACTGCATCTCGCGGGGTTTGAAACCATACGCACCACATGCGAATTTCTTTGGCCTCTGCCGCTCGGCCGGCTTGCAAATCGCTACCTTGTAAAGCTCTGGCCATTCAATGCATTTGCGCTATCTAATATTGTCATCGCCCGTCCCACGCCCCAACCGATAAAAGAACCGAGCGTCTCTGTTGTAGTCGCGGCGCGAAATGAAGCTGGCAACATCAAAAATATTTTCGAACGCCTGCCCAAGATGGGATCAAAAACCGAACTCATCTTCGTGGAAGGGCATTCGCGCGATAATACTTACCAAACTATACAGGATGAAATTCCGCTTCACCCTTCGACCCCCAGCCTGGTCTTCAAACAAACAGGCATTGGCAAAGCTGACGCCATTCGCCTCGGATTCGAGAAAGCATCCTGTGATATTCTCATGATCCTCGATGCAGATTTAACCGTCCCGCCTGAAGACCTGCCCCGTTTCTATGAAGCCATTGCAACAGGTAAAGGGGAATTTATCAACGGTGTGCGCCTGGTCTATCCCATGGAAAAGGAAGCAATGCGCCCTCTGAATTTTATCGGCAATAAGCTGTTCAGCATGGCCTTCTCATGGATGCTGGGACAACCCATCAAAGACACTCTCTGCGGCACGAAAGTGATGTGGCGCGCAGACTATGAAAAGATCGCGGCCAACCGTTCCTACTTTGGGGATTTCGACCCCTTCGGCGATTTCGATCTGATCTTTGGCGCGGCAAAACTCAACCGCAAGATCGTTGATATGCCCATCCGCTACCGCGAGCGGACCTACGGCACTACAAATATATCCCGCTGGAAACACGGTTTGCTGTTATTCCGTATGGTCGCTTTTGCGGCGAGACGAGTCAAGTTTGTATAGTTGAACACAAAATATCCGATAATTCCGAACATGTCATTACCAAAGGAAAAAAATGGTAAACAAGCTTCGTTTATTAAACTATAAAGAATATAAGGGTGTGCAAAAAATCTACTCCGTTATTTTCTATTATCTGCCGATTTTCGGCGCTTTGTACCGCCGCCGTGTGGAATTGTGCCTGGCTGAGTGTAAAGGAGGGGAAAGCATCCTCGAAGTCGGCTTTGGAAGCGGCCTGACCTTTCTTAATTTGAATGGCCTCTACAAGAAGATTTACGGAATCGACCTGACCTGCGATGTAGACAGCGTCAAGGAAGTATTCGCATCACACGGCATTCACCCCGACCTTCGCAATGGCGATGTTTTACGCATGCCCTATGCAGATAATCAATTCGATACCGTTCTATTGATCAGCATATTGGAGCACCTCAAACCCAACGAGCTGTCTCAGGCGTTTTATGAAATTCGCCGCGTGCTTAAGCCGGATGGGCAGGTTGTTTATGGGGTGCCAGTGGAGCGTCCATTCATGGTTTTTATGTTCCGTCTGCTTGGGTACGATATCCGCAAGCATCATTTTTCCACTGAAAAGCAGGTCATGCAGGAAGCTGAAAAGTTATTCAACAAGGTTTCACTGATCGCGATGAAGGCCCTTCCTTCCTTTCTTGGAGAAGTTTACGAAATTGGGCACTTCACCAAGCCGGCAGAGCAATGATGGGCATTGATCTACACAGACAGCTGATCGATAAAAACAGCAAGCTTTGGCATCGCAAGCCGTTACTGCGCAGGGTATACATGGATCTTTACCGAATCATGGATCAACATCGCAGTGACCGGGCCGGTAAAACCATGGAACTCGGATCGGGCATGGGTAGTATCCGTGAAGTCATACCCGATTGCATCCGCACGGACCTGTTCCCATACCCGTGGCTTGACCGGATCGAAAATGCCTACCACCTTACCTTTGAGGATGAATCTATTTCCAATCTGTTGATGGTGGATGTATTTCACCACCTGCGCTATCCAGGGACGGCCCTTTTGGAATTCCTAAGGGTTCTCGCTCCGGGTGGACGTGTAATTATGATGGAACCCGGGCTAAGCGCACTTGGATACCTGGTATACGGATTTTTACATGTGGAGCCTATTGGCAGGTCGAAGGAGAGCTCATGGTTTGCGCCGGAAGGTTGGGACATTGATAATATGGATTATTACGCTGCTCAAGGGAATGCCACTCGAATTTTTGCGCAAAAGAATTTTGCTGATCGATTGGCAGAGTGGAATATCGTGAAAGTGGAAAGGATTGCGGCGTTGGCTTACGCTGCATCCGGTGGATACTCAGGGCCACAACTTTACCCGGCAGGGGCATATCCCCTCGTAAAATTTGTGGAAAAGTTTCTGCGACCTTTCCCTTCATTGTTCGCCACACGCCTCCTGGTTGTACTGGAAAAAAAATAGAGCGCGTCGGACCCCTAATAAACAAGGAATCTGGAAAAAGAGTTTATTCGTTCAAATTATATGAGGGTGTTTTCTTAACGAACTCGCTCAAAAATGAGAATATCGGGATTCACTGCAGAAACGGACACCTGTGGCAGATAGGGCGGCAAATCATAGCTAAATTCCTTTAGCAGTCGAAAGTTTTCGACCTCACCCTGTAACAGCCGTTTGAAAAAATCACACTCCACTGGAGTTGTCATGCATATGGATTCGGTATAAAAACGGTCATAGGTGAAACTATCCACAACAAAAAAATCCGTATCCCGATCCAACAAGCCTTGTTCGCCCTGGTTAAACTCAAAACGTCCGCCCGTTGGCACTGTATCATCCGCCCATTCCACAAAATAAATCGGATAATTATGTGCCCGCTCAAAACGTCGCCTCTCAATTGCAGGCGGATACAACGTGTATTCAATACTTGTTTGATATCCACGAATAGACGCAATATATTCACTGGCCGCAATGCGAGAATCGTTCAGGAACAAGAGTGAAATGCTGACCAGCCGAAGCATGGAATGTGCAACCCCGATCATCACTACTACAATGACCATAGGCTGCACGAAGTTCCAGCCTTTTCCCTTTGTAAATACAATTACTTCCTCAATGAAAAGTGCGCCAAGGATCGCCAAGAACGAGACGGTGGGAATAAAGTACCGCTCGATATAGTTGATGGAGATCATGAATGGGAGATCAAAAATAAGCGCCGTCAGAAGAAGGATGCCGACAGCCTGCGCCCGTTGTCTGCTTTCAAATGAGGATCTCCCCATACGCCATGCCAGCCAGCGGATTGCGAACCAAAAGAAGGCAAGCACGAAAAGGTAGTAGGCAAACGCCCCCACCGCATTCTTAAGAACCCCCCATTGACCGAACAATCCAATGGGGGTACCAGAATTAAACCCATAATCCGTAAGGTTCTGCAGAGCGGGTATCACATTCAAGAAATAATGCACAGGTGTAAACAGGGATTGTGGCGTGCCGAGCCCATAGGCCAGATAAGAGATCACCCCTCCTAAGAACAACCTGCCGGTTATGGGAAGCCAGCGGGTAAGAACTCCATCCCAGTTTGAAATAATAAAGGAAAGAATAGGCAAAAGGATCAAACTTCCACCCGTGTACTTGCTTGAAGCCGCAAGCCCAACAGCAAAGAAGGAGGCGTACAACCAGCGGACTATGTGCGTATATTGATATTTGATAACACAATACACACATAAGATCGTAAAAAACTGCAGATACAGGTCATTGTGTGCAAAGCGCCCATTGGCTGCCGCTACACCACTTACGATATAAAGCAGGCCGGCCAGCATGGAGACATATTTATTTGCACCAATCAAGCGCGCAAGGTAATAGATCAGCACCCCGCCCAATGCCCCCAAAAGCGCAGAGAACACGCGCGCCGCAACAATAAAAGCGAACGACGAGCGCCCCATGCCATAAGTGAGTGCCCCAATGGCATACATCACGTACTTCGGCAGGGAGGGATAATTGAAATCCGGTTCGGTTACATCGAACTGCATGTTGCCAGCCAGGGCCATATCTACACGCCAAACCAATTCATCCGGGTTCCATAGCGCAGGCGCTCCCCAACTCACGCCTGGCAAAGAAACAGCAAGGAAGAGAAGGAAAATTAAAAGCGGAAGAAGCTTTTCATTTTTATTGATGTACTCGGTTAATTTTTGTCTCAAGGCAAATTCTCCGTTAAGCCCTAAGGTAACTTACAATCCGCTGGTTTTTCCTTTGGCACAAACAATTGGACACCAACGTCCTTTAGCGTGTTTTTTTCCTGATAATAGCAAAGGAGTGGGCTGGCAACCCAGGTGACCCACGCATTATTCTCCTCGCCAAATTCAAAGGAACTATCCTTGATTGGCGTGAACAGCCTCTCACTGATAATCAATGAAAATCTGCCCGCAGCAAGGTCTTCATAAAATGGTTGGAAGTATTCCGCGTTTGCGCTCAACGCCTCGTTCATTAATACTTTCTTTTCATATTCAGGAACCAATGGAACATCCGTCACATACCCAAACGTCAGCAATTGACGCTGGTCCAAGAAAAGCACCTCGCCCTTTTCTTTGGCAACAGCCACTTCATCCTGGATTTTTTCCAGGGATCGTTTCACTTTTTCATCGGAGGGTAGCAAATCGAGGGATTTTTCATCAGCCGCGTCTGCCAACACCACAAGCGTGGTTGCCTCTTCCCCAAACTGATGGGAACGCAACTGCTGCCACGGAACCATAGCGGGCAATACCAGAGATGTGATGATTACGATCTTTATCCAGGTAGGCAGTGTATTGGGATTCAAAATAGTTTCCCTGCCACCGTTATACCAGGCAATGACAGCCGTGAACGCGAGGCCGATCAAAAACATATCCATATTGTGTAAGTCACCGCCGCCGCCAATCTTGGTGCTTGCGATCAAACCGACAACAAGGAATGCCAGTAATGGCGCAACGATGGCAAGTTTTTGCCACAAGTTCAACTGCCATTTTTTTGTAACAGAAAGCCAAACCAGCAGAATAATAGCTGGAGCGACTGCGATTACAAGCCCAAGCAAAACTCCCGTGCCATATGTTGAATTGGGAAACAGACGATACCACAAGAGTGGTTGATCGGAGACAGCGTTTTCAACAAACTCCGAACTTATTCCACTGTTGGCAATCTGTTCTCCAATGTTTGTCATATCCATTGCCGGGCTGTTGAAGAGAGGTAAAAGTTTTGGAAGCAGGTATCCGCCAAAGACGCCGGAAGCGCCTAAAGCGATTGCGCGAACCCAATGGGTTCGACCCAGTTTCCCGTTAAGTAACGAGGCGCCTGCCAGTTCCAGCATCCCGATCCATAAGCCGGGGGCGAACAGCCAGGTAAAGCGACTCATTTGAGCGAAGTATCCAGCATAAATAATTAAAGGAATCGAAATCCACAGGCTTCTTCCCCAAATCAAAATTGTTAAAGCAGCGCATATGACCAATGGAGCATGGATCGGCCCTTGTTTCAGGAAAAGGAAAATCCAAAGGATCATGAAGGGCCAAACACGATTGGTTTCGTTTAGAGAACGAAACGCAGCGATCCCTATCAGGAAATAAGGGATGACCAACGTCAGCCCAACCCAAAGCCTTGCCATTTGAATCGTTAAACCCGGGATGAGAAATGGAAGCCCGCCGATCAACAGCCTGCCGCCATCCATTAACGAAACCTCAATATTCTGGTCGGCTGGATAATCGTACAGGGATTTTCCGAAGAGCGTGGAATAATCCCATAAGCGATTCCCCTCAGACCAGCCAAGTGAGAATGGATAATCTGAAACTCCCTGCAATGAAACAGCGATTGAAAAAACACTGGCTGTAAGAACGAACCCACCTAAGATTTCCTTCCAGCCTATCAGGGCATTGCCCTGGCTGGCGAGAACCGCAAAAACAAATACGGCCGCAATCCAAATCAACGCACGGATGAATATTCCATCAAACACAATTCCCCACATCGTATATTGCAAAAACCAGACAGGGAACATAAGTACAAGGATGGCAATCACCCAGCGTGAAAATTTCATTTTATTGCGATATGAAATCAGCCTCATTGAAGCTGATGAAAGTCTCCCACGCTGCCCCCCCATCAGACCAACAATCAAAGCAAGGCAAAGTAAAACAAAAACAGAAAACAACACAAACCACATCAGGGAAAAATCGCCGATTGCAACTCCTGTACCTGATGCAACATGAAAGAACTCCACACTTGAACCAATTAATAAAATGGCTGTAATGAGGAAAACGAGGGCATCCTTAATTTGTTTATCTGTACAATTCATTTATTCAGACATCCTACCATGAGTTCAAGATATTGCTCGCACATACGGTCAACCGTATAGAATTTGGAAACATGCAACCTGGCCGCTGCCCCCATTCTATTGCGGGCTGCAGAATCGCGCAGTAATTGTAATATAGCTATAGCCAGCGCACTGGGGTCATCAACTGGCACCACCAATCCATGCTTGCCTTCCACAAGCACTTCTTCTACACCCTCCACTCGGGTGGCAATACACGGCAAGCCCGCGCTCATCGCCTCCAACAGCGCAATGGGCAATCCCTCCGAGCGTGAAGGAAGAACAAAGACATCTGCGCTCGATAGGTAAAGGGGAACATGATCCGATTGACCCAACAGCTTTACCGAATTCGATAAACCGAGTTGTTCGATCTGAACCTGCAAATCCTTTCGCAGCACACCATCGCCGCAAATTCCAACCTTTGCAGTTGGAAACTCTTTCAGCACAGTGGGCATACATGCGATAAGGACTTCATGCGCTTTTGCATAAACAAGGCGGCCGACTGATAACAGCGCAAGGTCATTTGCCTCCATCCCCGCCTCTTTACGGACCTCGAGCCTGTTACGGTTTTCTATGGGCAGGGGCACAACCCCATTCTGGATTATCACTACCCGCTCCGCACGGATACCTTCCCGTAGTGCAGCCTGATACATTTTTTTGGAGACGGTCACAAATTTATTGGCAATATTATGGTTTACCATCCACGAATGAATGAGTTCACGCCAGCGTGAAAATCCCTCGATCACACCATGATGGGTGGCAATCCGCACAGGGACGCGCGCCAGCCATGCAACGGGAAGGGCAACCATATTGCTATCGTGCGTGAACGTTTCAACAACGTCGATTTTTTCGCGGCGCAGGAAACTCCAAAGGGACAGCAATCCTTTTGTAAGAGAAAAGAGATTCCTTATACCCTTGCCATGCCCATGGAATGCTTTTAAGTTGATGATCGGAACGGGTGTGATGGCCTGCCATTTTTCATGCAAGCCTTCCTTGTCATATAAAAAAATGACCGTTACTTTATGCCTATGCTCATGGAACCAGCGCGCCTGGTCGAGCAGGACCCTTTGCGCGCCGCCCGTCGCCATTTGTGTGCCAACAAGCAGGATGGAAATTGGCTTCATAGGTGCTCTCGATCCGCAAGGATTTTCTCGAAGAATGCCAGCCGCCTTTCCTCTTTTTTGCGCTGATCCAGATACGGAGCAATGGGATTGAAATCCACTCGATGGCCAATCATGTCATAGGCGAATTTGCGAATACGTTCTGCATTTTGGACAACATTATCTTCGGTATTGGGAATCCGCAGGATTGTATCAAGGATAACATCGTGCAAATCGGTGTCATGAAAAGCAATGATGACTGGCAATCCGTAGGCGAGTGCTTCACGCACTTTTAACACAGATGCTTCTTCCATCTTATTACGATGAAGCGCAAGACTTCCACAGGCTACATCGGTATCTTGTAAAACATCACGCACTTGTTGCTTATTGAGAAAACCATACAAATGCAGGTTGGATAGAATGGGTGTATCAATATCTTTTTGAGAATAACCCACAATGTTTACTTTAATATCGGGGCATAATTCTGCGAGCTTGATCAACTTATCCACGCCGTGCCACTTCATACCAGGCGAACCAACAAGGGTAATAACAGGTTTTGTGTGAGCTGTGGCGGGCAGGGGTTCCACATCCTTCAAATCTATTCCGTTGGAAATGACAACCACGGGTTTATCACGCTTCGGCAGAAGCACGTCGACCAACTCATGGGATGGGGTAATGATTCCGCAGGCAGGAACAAATGTCAGATTACGCGTGAGGCGGTTCATCCAGTAAAAAAATGCCCCACGTTTGCGATATTCCTGAACGTCATCTGAATTCGTTTCCAAAACCACGGGCGCGATCTTGAAAATGTGGTGCAGGGGATAGGAATACAACCCATAGCGCAAGTAAATAATATCGGGTTGGTATTGATGAATGGATACAAACATCTGCTTTAGGATTAATGCGCGGTTGATTTCACGGCGCAGCAAGTTGCCCCGTGATTCAAAAATAAATTGATGATCGTCAGGAAACGGAATCTCTGCCGGCGTCAAACTGAACAAGACAGCTTCATGCCCATGCTCACGCCAGATACGTATTTGGTTTTTTATTTTTTGACCCACGCCGGCCCGCATGATCTCTGGCGCAACGTGGATGGTGACGTAAGCAATGCGCATTATTTGAGCCAACTCATCGCTTTCTTTACCACAGGTACCAGGCTTTGCACGAATGGCTGTTTCATGAACCTGCCGTAGGATGGATAATCCCAATAACTCTTTTTGGGGGCTTTCATAATCACTGAAAATTCCTCTTCTGACAGGCCCAGTTTCTTTACAACATATTCACGGTCTTCCTCCTGCATGGAGGGCGCATAGGTTGGAACTTTTAATTCTTCCAGTGCCTGCTCACGAGTCATTTCTCTTGAGCAAACCAAACTCGAAAGATGCGAACGACGTTTATCGAAGCCGAATTTTTCAGGGAGAATATAGCCCTGATAAAAGCGTGTATAAATGGATTCGTAATGTTTTCCACCATAGTAACGCCAGCCGAGATCATTCTCTAAAACGCGCAAAGCTTCCTTTTTGTTGTAGCCGATGTAATTCAGAATTTCAACCCGCTTTTGTATCAACATGCGGCGGTAGAATGTGAAAAAATTAAAGTGAGGGAAAGTGTTCAGGGGATGAGCACCAAATTTTTTATGCAGCTCACGTATATACTTCCAATCGAAATGTCCCTGTGACCAGGCGCGAGGCAGGTGTGTTTCCGTGCGTACATTATGACCAACGATCACATATTTGACGCCGACCTTCTCGGCCATGTTGCTTAATAAGGCAGTAATGGCATGGTCTGTGGGAATCTCCGAATCAGGTGTGGATGCTTTTAGAAAAGCAACCTGTAAGTCCTTGAATTCCTCCCAGTCCAGCACTTCGGTATATAGGTCAATATCAAGCCGTTTGAGAGTTTCTTCGATATTCTTTACGGCAAGTTCTGAGTCCCAGCCATTATCAAGGTGCACAGCAAGCGGACGCAGGCCGAGTTCCTTCACACGGAAAGCCACATAGGTGCTATCCACACCGCCGCTGACGCCGATCACACAATCGTAATTTTTGCCCTTTCCATCCTTGCGAATCTTTTCGGCAAGTTGTTCCAACTGACGCAAGCCTTCCTCGCCGTCAACCACATATTCACGAACCATGCGATCATAGGTATGGCAATGGTTACAGACACCATTTTCATCAAAAATAATTTCAGGGTCCGTTGTATCCATGACACAACGGGTACACATTCTGTATTCGGTCATTCATACTCCTACGAAATAAATTGTTCCAGTTCCCTGGGTGCGGGGTAATTGATCAGCACTCCACGTAACGGGCCCTGGAAGACGAACATGCTTCCTGCTGCCGCGGCAGAGGCGTGTCCCTGTTTGATGGCTTCAGCAACGTGAGTCAAATTCCCTGCGCCGCCACATGCTACCACGGGAACATTGACAGCATCCGCGACTTTTCTAATTAATTCAAGGTCATAACCCTGCATCATGCCGTCGCGGTCAATCGAATTGATAATGATCTCACCTGCACCCTTCTTTTCCATTTCAATGGCATGTTGCACAGGGTCAAGGCCGGTCTTTTTCTGCCCACAGTGGGTGAGGACTTCGTACTTGCCAAGAAAATTTTTCTTCACATCAATCGAGATGACCACTGCCTGGCTGCCTGCATGATCTGCTATTTCGCGCACGAGTGAAGGGTTCTCAACAGAAGATGTATTCATGATCAACTTTTCAATGCCGATGCTCAACAGCTTTCGGACATCCTCCATATTGCGAATCCCGCCGCCATATGCCAGGGGGATAAAAGCTTCACTGGCGATGCCCTTCAGTACGTCAAATTGTGGACCGCGGTTCTCTGGGGTGGCGGTGATGTCCAAAAGGGCAAGCTCATCCACTTCCTTGTCATTAAAGATACGGACAATATTGATCGGATCTCCAAGATATTTAGGCTCTTTGAATTTGACTGTTTTGACCAGGCCTTGTCCCTTCAATAACAATATGGGAATTACACGTGGGCGGATCATTGTATGTTCTCCGCGAAGTTTTTGAGCAGGCGCATTCCGTATCTGTGGCTTTTCTCCGGGTGAAACTGCACACCCATGATGTTACCCCTGCCTAGAATCGAATGGATGATCACGCCATATTCGGTTTCCGCAAGCACTGCACTCAAATCCTTCGCAACCACATGAAAGGAATGAACAAAATAAAAACGCGACTCTTCATCCCAATCTGCAACCAATGGATGGTCACGGCGGACTTGTACCGAATTCCAACCCATGTGCGGGACTTTAAGATGAGCATGTTCGGCTTCGAACTTAAAGCGGATCGTTTCCGCATCAAACCACCCGAGGCCTGGCAACTGACCCTCTTCACTTCCCTTCGTCATGAGTTGGAGTCCCACACACAAGCCAAGCACGGGGATTTTTTTCTCCAGCACCAGCTCACCAACCACGGGCACAAGCCCTGTCTCATGAAATTTTCGCATCGCCGCATCGAACGCGCCGACGCCGGGCAGGATCAATTTTTCTGCATCTTGAATCACAGCTGGGTCGGAGGAGGCCGCAGCCTTCACGCCAACCTTTTTAAACATGTTGACGATTGAACCAAGGTTACCAACGCCATAATCCACAACAACAATCATGTGCTTTGTATCCTTTCGTTTTTCTCACGGAACATCTGCATCAGCGATTGCGCCTGAATGAGCTTCCAAGCCTGGTAGATGCGCACCCTGTCATGGTTTTGGAAGGCAGGCTCAAGGTCAGAAATGACGCGGGTTCCATCCCAAAAAGGAGAGGCTTTGAAATCTGAAGTTGAAATCGAATCGCGAATGAATTGATGTCCGCGTGGGGAATTCCAGCCTTCATCCAGATTGGGAAAGCCCAGTTTTTTCTTGCGGGTGCGGATCGCTTCGGGCAGAATGCCTTTCATCGAATCACGCAAAATACGTTTAGTGTATCTTGCGCCAATTTTATGTTCAGAGGGGATTGAGAAGGCGAATGTGACCAAACGCCAGTCCATGAACGGCGAGCGGACTTCTACTCCATGCGCCATCGAAAGACGGTCAAAGTCGCGCAGGTTCATCGGCAGGTGAGTGAAATGGAAATCAGTGTAAAGTGTTTTGAAGAGTTCATCACGCCCGTCAAGGCGCGGCATATCCTGCTCCATCGCGGGGTTGGTGAAAGGCTGGGGTTGTAGATTCAACCACGAGGTCCCGTTCGATGCGGCTTTTTTTCCAACCAATCGTTTTTTTACAGCGTTCACATACGTTCCAAAGCTATTCGTCAGACTCATACTGTTGCGAATCAAAGCCAGGTCTGCATAGCGGATTGGATTCGCATCTCTCATCGCCGCGAAGACATGCCAGGTGTAGCCGCCCAACGCCTCATCCCCGCCGTGGCCGTCGATGGTCACGACCACGCCGTTCTCACGCTGCATCTTATGCACGAACCACGGCCCAAGATGAATATCTGACAGTTCCTCATATTGGTAGAGGATGTCGTTGAAGTGATCGAGATACATATCCGCGTTCATCTCGCAGTAGATGGGCTGGACACCGGTATGCCTGATGACCTCGTCCGCATAATGACGCTCGTCGATGATCCTGCCAGGGTAGGTTCCGATGAATGCCTTCTGCCATTCGTGCGCCATACGCATCGTGGCATCGCCAGATTTGCGGATATAACTCATTGAAGAAAGCACAGAACTCGAATCCAAACCGCCGCTCAATGCGGTGCCAATTGGCACATCGCTGCGCATACGAATGCGACAGGCATCTAAAAACAATTCGCGATATTGTTGAACTTGATCTTCATAACGTTCAGGTACATCTTGAAGATGATCGAGGGTATTCCACCAACGACGGATTTTCAAATTGCCGTTTACAGTGAGGGTAAGGCAGTGCCCCCCCAGCACACGCTTGAGTCCTTGAAGCAAACATTCTTCCGTACCTTCCACGAGCGAGGCATCTTCGAGAGAGTTGGCGAGCACAGTTGGGTTATATTCTGCACGGAAACCATCAAGAGCGAGAAAGGCTTTCATCTCAGAGGCAAAGGCAAAACGTTTGCCGTCAAAGAAATAGATCATCGGCTTCACACCGAAGCGGTCACGCGAAATAAAGAGTTTGCGCTCGCGGCTATCCCAGATTGCCGTTGCCCACATGCCGTTCAACTTGAACTGGCAATCTTCGCCCCATTTATCGTATGCGGCAAGGACAACTTCGGTATCCGAGTCAGTCTTGAATTGATAGCCAAGAGATTCGAGTTCCTTACGCAATTCAACAAAGTTATAAATTTCGCCGTTGAAGACGATCCAGTAACGACCATCCGCAAAAGACATGGGTTGGTCACCTGTATTCAAGTCGATGATGGCGAGGCGGCGGTGACCAAAGCCCAATACGGCAGATTCGTCCACATGGATGTTCCAGCCGTCAGGGCCGCGATGAGCGAGTTGATTCGTAAAGCGAATCAACTCATCGTGGGAGACGGGTCCGCCATCCAGATTCCAAAATCCAGTAATTCCACACATTATTTCAGTTTCTCCTGATCGCCGCCAAACGCTCGGCGAAAGATTCGAAATTTTTTACTTCGTTATAGCGTTCCTGCCAGACGCGCCGACTGCCTTGTCTTTTTTCCTGCATCAATTGGGGGTTATCCAAAACCTTTAACAATGCATCGGCAATTTCATCGGCGGTTGGGTTGGGCTTCAGCAAAAAGCCATTTTTTTCTGAAACAATTTCGGTATTCCCCCCCACAGCCGTCGCAAGGATCGGGATGCCGCAACTCGCCGCTTCCATGATCGAAACGGGTGTTCCCTCGGTCTCGCTGACATTTACAAAAATATCCACAGGGTTATTGAGATAATTTTGTATCAAATCCGTTAGGGTCGAATAACCGGGGAAATAACCCGCAGCATTCGGCGGAAATTCGCTTGCCACTCTTTTTATATATTCTTCACGAGCAGGGCCATCACCAAAATGCCGCCACTCGATCTTTTGTCCACTTCGCTTACACGCTGCCGAAACAATCCCATCAAAAAGCAGGTCAATTCTCTTTATAGAGTTGATCATGGAACACGATATGACCCGGAGAACTCCATCCTGTGATGGTTTTGACACTGTGCCAGGGTCAGGCACGCCAAGTAATGCCGTGCTATATTTTTCACTGAACTCAGGGTATTTTTCATGAAGATATTTTTCACCAACATGCGATGCTGCGTATATCCCATCAAGCAAAAATATAGCCTTTTGACGACAAGGCCAGATGCCATACAGCTCTTCATAAAGATCATAGCCATGTGTTCTCGAAATCACGCGTAAACCAGGGTATCTCTCTTTCGCCATACCAATTCCCATGGCTGTTTCATCAAACCAATAGGTGTAAAAAACAGTGGAATTATCAGATAAGTTTTGAACTCTTAACCAATTTTCTACCCATGATCGGGTTAGCGCTGCGCCAGCTAAAAACGAGAACAATTTTCGTATATAAGAAATGGATATGGATTTCGGCCACTGTCTTTTTATATCCTGATAAAAATCAGCAGAAAATAATGATAAAAATCCAGCGATCAACCTTTTGGGCAGGGAAAATTCCTTTGCAAAGCTTGTATCTACTTCCACGCCGCCTGGGAGGGGTAGCCTGTTTCCGTTGGCCGTCTTTGGAATCAAGATAACACGCTCGAACTTTCTGGCAAGGTATTTTACCTCCTCGCTGAGAAAGGTCTGTTCGGTGGCTACATCATAAGGATATGATGTAGAGAACAAAAGAAGGACCAAGTCAATTTCCTTTATAAGCCATCTTCGGGGAGAAATTCGCGGCGATGAGCGGCAAACTCTTCAATGGCGCGCTCATAATCATCGTGACGTCCGATATCCAGCCAGTAGCCATCGAAATGATAGGCATTGACGCGCTGGCCGTTTTTCATCAGCGCAAGCACCAGTTGAGGCAGATCAAGGTGTTGATTCGGCTTGATGTATTCCAGGATCGCAGGCTCAAAGATATAAATTCCCATGCTCACCGAATAATGATAGGTGGGCTTTTCAATGTAATTTGCAACCCAATTATCTTCATCGGTTTCTATCACACCCAGATCAATTTTCACATCGCGTTGATAACAGGCCACCGTGGCAAGGGCTCTACGTTCACGGTGATACCTTAACATGGCGCTGTAATCAATTGTTGTAAGCAGGTCGCCATTCATCACTAAAAAGGTGTCGTTCAAATTCGGCACGAGCGAAATTGGACCAGCCGTGCCGAGCGGCTCTTCTTCGCGGGAGTAACCAAGTTTCACATTGAACTTGCTTCCATCCCCGCAATATGCCATCAACAATTCCGCAAGATAACCCACAGCCAGAGTGAGATCATCAAAGCCATGTTGTTGTAGTTGACGAATGACGATCTCCAGAATCGGCATTTCACCGATTGGCATAAGGGGCTTGGGTAAAACCGTTGTATATGGGGCAAGGCGTGTGCCCTTGCCGCCTGCGAGGATAATAGCGCGCATCCTGGTTACACCGTATATTCGTCAGGTCGGTAGAGATCGATATGAGATGAGATCCACTCAATGGTGGCTCGCAAGCCTTCGTCAAGAGAGATGCGGGGTTCCCATCCGATCATTTTTCTGGCTTTCTCATTCGAAGCCCATAACTTCATCACCTCACTTTTGCCGGGACGAATCCGCTGTGCGTCTGTCACCAGTTTTGGATGTTTGCCGATGATCCCAAAAATTTTCTCAGCCAGGTCGCCAATACGGATCGTATTGTCATTGCCTAGATTGATTTCCTCGCCAAGAACATTTTCAGCTTCAGCAACTTTCATAAATCCGTTGGCGGTGTCATGCACGAACGTAAAATCGCGTGACGGGTCGAGGCTGCCGAGTTTGACTTCCTCGCGAGTCAGAGCCTGCGTAATGATGGTCGGAACCACAGCACGTGTGGACTGGCGCGGGCCATAAGTATTGAACGGGCGAAGCGTGACAACAGGAACTTCGAATGAACGATAAAAGCTCTCCGCGATTCGATCTGCGCCGATTTTGCTGGCCGAATATGGCGACTGTCCCTGCAAGGAATGTTTCTCATCGATCGGCACATATTGGGCCGTGCCATACACTTCACTCGTGGATGTATGCACCATGCGGCGCACGCCAAGATCACGTGCCGCCATCAGCACATTAAGCGTGCCCATGATATTCACATCGATCACTTCGCGAGGGTTAACATACGAATATGGAATCGCGATCAACGCGCCAAGATGAAAGATCGTATCCACACCTTTGGCGGCATTACGCACCGCTTCGTTATCGCGCAAATCACCAAACATAACCTCGATCTGCGCAAACACATCGGATGGAATCAACTTCAACATCCCAACATCATTGCGCGAGTTATAGCGAACGAAAGCACGCACCTGCGCCCCTTCTCTAACCAAGCGTTCCACCAGATGGCTGGCAATGAATCCACCAGCACCAGTGACCAAAACCTTTTTACCGTTCCAATTCATTTTGACTCCACTTCTTTAACTCGCTCACGCCAATCACTTAATAAATCAGATAACGACTCACGCAGTGAAATTTTCGGACTCCATCCCGTAGCCTTATGCAGTTTTTGATAACTGCCCACCTGCACGGGAACATCGTTCTTCTGGACACGATCCGCATCCACCCTGGCCGACAACTGCTTCGTCGACATGGATATCATCTCACCCAGGCATTTTTGAATCGCCACCGCGCGCCCCGAGCAGACATTATAAACCTGTCTAGCCTCGCCTTTCTCTGTAATCATTTCAAACGCACGGACAGCATCGCGCACATCCACAAAGTCACGGCGCGCACTCAAATTGCCAGTGACAATCTCAACCTGATCATTCAATTCTGCCAGCGCGATCTGACGAGCAAATGCCGAACAAGCCAGATCAGGTGATTGGCCAGGCCCCAACAAATTGAACATCCGCACGATAAAGACTGGCAGCCCAAATGCATAATGATACCGTAAAGCTGCGGTCTCCTGCGCCGCCTTGCTAATGGCATATTCTGTCACTGGATGCAAGCTTGAGCGTTCGGTAATCGGCTTTGAACCAGAGGTCAATCCGTAGACCGCGCTGGAACTGGCGACAACCACCGAAGGGCGAATATCGGATTGCATGATTGCGTCAATCAAATTCAATGTACCGAATAGATTAGATCTGTAATACATTTCAATTTCATCAGACTTGATCACACCGGCAAGATGAAAGACAACATTTGGCTTACTCTCCCTTATTGCACGTGAAAGAGCTGCACGGTCAGTCAAATCGCCGACGAAAACATCTTCCATTCCCGGGCGAATATCAAAACCAAAGACCTGCCAACCCTGATTCGTCAAATAGCGTTGTAGATGCCTGCCAACAAATCCAGAAATACCAGTGATGAGTGCGCGCGTCATTTGCCAAAGACCTTCTTCATACCACTAAATGTACCTTTCAATCCTTTCAAGCTGTGAAAATTAGAGACGAGCAGGCCGACCATTGCCCAATAATAAGCCAGCCAGCGCAACCTATCTTGGCTCCAACTCTTGCGGAAAAGGTAATCATAATTGACCACGCTCATCTCCGCCCACTGTTGGACGTTCAAGCGATTCATCGGACTTTCGTTATGCACCAAGGTTGCGGATGTTTGATAGTAGATCTTATAGCCTGCATCCAGAGTTTGCTTGGAGATATCCACATCTTCCATCAAACCATAGCGGGCGAGTGCTTCATCAAAAGAAGCTTTCTCAAACACTTCACGCCGAAATGCCATGCAACAGCCAGATAGACACTCGATAAATTTACTCTGTTTCGAAGCAACTGGATGAGTCGGCATCCCAGAAAAGCGAAATTTTCCGCTGCCATTACCCACTAAGCCAAAAACAGAGCGAATTAGACCAAAGACTCTTTGCTCCAACCAAAAACGGATGGTTATTGGCTGACCGCTTTGTAAATTCATGATCCGTCCGCCGACCGCACCGATTTCATGCTTTATATCGTCTGAAAAAACTTTCTCAACTTCACTTAGATAGTCCACATCCAAATCCACATCGTCGTCGAAAAAGAAGATCAAATCGCCTTTGCATTCGCTGATGCCGTGATTGCGCTGTAAGGTCAGCCCGGGCTGGGTATGAAAATAGCGGGCAGGGAACGGGAGTTTGATCGATTTCAAATACTCTTCGAGTGCCTGCGTATCCGAAGAATCCACAATTACCAATTCGTCCGGCAGGCGTTTTTGCTGCATAAGCGAGGCAAGGGTGTTGCGGAAATCATCCATACGGTTACGGGTACAGACGATGACACTGATCGTTGAACTCATGATTTTGATTCCAGTACTTTCGCAAAAATGTCTTTATGTCTTGCAATAAATTTTTCAAGGGAAAATTTCTGGGCCTGTTGACGGGCAATTTGAGAATAACGAACTAGATCGCCATACACCTGCATAATCGCATCCGCCATCTTCTGTGGCTCAGGGAGGTTGATAGTCTCCCAACTATGCTCAACTGGCACACCAATTCCTGCCTCTTCAACCAGCTCCGGGACGCCGCCGTTCCCTACATATACAACCGGCAACCCACAGCCAAGTGATTCGGGAATCAGGCCCGGGCAGGGATCTGCATATTTGGTGTGGATAAGCATATGCGCCCGTGAGTAAAGAAGTGGCGCTTCCGCCTGGGTGTACTTGCCGACAAACATCACATGACCAGTCAGGTTCATTTCTTTTAAAGTATGGGCAGTCCATTCCTCGGCTTCGCGTGTGGGCAGCCACAAGGTCCCAGTGACGATCAGCCTGGCATTAGGAACAAGCTTGAGCAGGGAATGAAGCGTCCGTAACGCCAACTCGAGGCGGTATTTTTCGTATTGATTTCCACCAAGCAATAGCGTCAATTCCTTTGGCTTTTCAACATCCTGCGGTGAGAAATGCCGGGTATCCACCGGGTTGTAAACAATCTCGTGTGGGACACTTGGCGGGGAGAGGTAAAGGTCAGCGCTCCATTTTGAAAATCTGCTTTGATAAACGATAAAATCCGCACGATCAAGAATATGTTTGGAGATTTGATTGAATTCTTCGAATTGGTTTCCTGCCCAAGCCGGGAAGGCAACTCCGTCATGATTGATAATGAACTTAAGTCCTCTTCGTTTTGCAGTTTCAAAAATTTCATTCTGCAAAGGATGCCCAATCGTGGTGACGATGTAGGCCATGTTCGCCACTGGGAAGTGATGAGGGAAAGTCTCCGCAAGATAGGTCAATTTTACCGAGCCGCCGTGAGCGTGTTCGCTTCGCACAGCTGGGCGTCTTGGAAAGCGCGTGGTCAAATAAAAGATCTCAACCTCATCCGAGTTCGTTTTTCGGATACGCAGGATATTCAGATGGGCGGGAATGTGGATAAGAATAAAATCCCGCACACGAAAGATTGCGCGAAAAGGACCTGGAAAGGTTTTTTTCAAAGAATCAAGCATTCTCCGCAACATATCAACCAGCCTCAACAAAGCCCTTCATGAAATCGGCCCATATGGGAAGCTGGCTTTCGTAGGTATTCGCCTCTGCCGTTGCTCGTCCTTTTTTCAATATGGGCATTAAGGCGTCTTGTTCCATGCCACGCACTTGAAGAATACAGCGGGCAAGCGATTCTGAATCTTCCACATCCACCATCCAGCCATTCTCGCCATGCTTTACCAAATCCATGGCCTGTCCCACTCGTGTGGTGATAATTGGCACGCCGCTTGCCATGCTTTCCAGAATAGCCTTCGGCCCGCCTTCCTGGCGGGAAGCCACCAGATATACATTCAAAGCCTGGAACAACTTTGCCACATCAGGGTATGACTTGATATACAAATGTTTATATGGAACTTGCATCTTTTCAAGTCCGCGTTTTACATATCCGCGCGAAGGACCTGAAAGCAGAACAAACAAATCATCAATTTCCTTTTTCAGCCTTTCGATCGTGGACAAAAACACATCCGGTCCCTTAATCAACTTTGGTTCCAGACCTTCCTCCCAACCCACACCATCCTTTTGAAACGACCCAACCACAAAGGATGATTGCGGGATGCCCAATTCCGCGCGTACGGCTTGTTTCTGCTTTACAGTTCGAAACGGGAAGAAATCCACATTGATCCCAATCGGGATGAGAAACACCTTGGAAGGGTCAATACCCGTTCCCAATGTTACATCCCGCATTTGCGAATGGGAAATCTGAATACGCGTGAACTGCTCGTGATTCTTGCACAACAACTCATAAAATTTATCAAAAAGTGCATCACCGGTATTGGGCAGCCCATGAAAATAGGCAAAGCCGATTCGACCCGGCAAAAGCTTCTGCCAGTCGGCATTCAAAAGAAAAAAATGATTGGAGAAGAAAAAAGACTGCGGTTGTGAGGAATGCTTCCAGATTGGGTTTGTTATCCGCACCCCCAGGCGCTTGCAGGTATTTGCAAGTGCACGCATTTCCCAATCCAATACCCACTCCGCTTTTTCACCATATAAAATCAAACGCGAGTAAGGTTTCCAATTCCATGAAGCCGCACGCAAGACTCTCTTTGCGATCCTCTGTGCAGCATCTTTCATCACCTTCATAACATCTCCAATGTTTTCAAATATTGTTTACTCACATCTTCAATGGAGGCAAGAGATATCCGCGCCTGGAATGACTCATACCCACCCACAACCTGATTCAACAATTCGGGGATTTGATCCGCCGCCTCAAACCCCGCCCCGGCCTGCTTCACAATCTCTGGATGGCCGCCACTCTGAAGGTAGATCGCCGGAAGCCCACAGGTCAGAGCCTCGATGAGAGAGTTCGAACAAGGGTCATTCTTGCTGGCAGTAAGGTAAACGTCATGTTCACGGAACAATTCTGCCATGCGGTTAGAATCAACAGCCGGGATCATGCGGATGTTTTTGAATATTACGGGGCTGCGCCCTACAAAAGTCATCTCGAAACTATGCCAATCCAAATTTTCGTCCAGCCATTGATAGACCGGTGCGCCTTTGTTAATATTATTCGACCAGCTTGATGCGATCAGACGTATTTTCCGATTGCGGGAAAATTCCACACGTCCGCGCTGGTGAAAAATGTCCGAGTCTGTGGCATTCATGATCACCACAGGGTCTTTGAATTCCATGCCAAGCTCCAGGTGCTTTTCAAGACTGTAGCGTGACTGAAAAATGGTCTTATCTGCAAATTCCCGGTTCACGGAATGGATTCTCGCGTCTACACCATCTCGTCGTCCACGATAGATATCAATGGGACCATCCACACGGTGAACATACAGTACAGAATTTCGGCGTGTCCAATGCAGGCGGCGTTCGCTAAAATTAAACGAGTTCAAGAGACAGGCACAGGTAGTTCGCGAAATCACATTATTTTCGACCTTCAGTCCATGTGCTTTTGCCTGGCGCATAAAAGCGCCCAAGAACTGATGCCCGCCGCCGGTTGGAGGAGGTTCAAATTTATGGAAAATTGAGAGGTCTGCCCTGATTAGAATTCCTTGCAGAATGGCTTGCAAGTCAGATGCTGCTTCTCGAACGCCAAGTTTCATGGCTAACGGACCGCCTTCACAAAATAACCAGTGGTAAATTTTCGGCGGTTTGGATTTTCTTTTCTGTATAACTTAAGGTCCAGTGAGCACAATCCACGCGCAAACCATTTTAATATCCAACGGGTGAACTTACTGCTAAAAGTGGAGCCTTCTTCACCAGGAATCCCCAACTCACAGAGCAATCCAAGCACGCCAAAATATCCGCCCATACGATAGACCTCCACCGATCTAAATTTACGAAATAAATGACGCAAGCCATCTTCTGTAAAACGCTGGAAGTCGTAAGGGTCAGCATGTACTGGGTAGAAAAAAGGTGTGGAAACAAAGACCAAACCGCCCTCATGAAGGAGGCGGTGTGTTTCATCCACACAGGCTTGTGGATCCTTAAGATGCTCCAATACTTCCGTGCAGAGAATGCAATCTACACTTGTGAGTTTTAGCGGCGCCTTTGTAACATCGGCAAAGACATCGGGCTTGGTGGATAAGTCAAGATTCAGGTACCACCATGATTGCACCTCATGCTCCGGCGGATGGAAAGAGCCGCGTTTTTTTTCGCGTTTTCCACCCAGGTCGAGAACAATACCGCGCATTTCCTTTGAAAACGTTTTGAGACAGGAATCAAGCCACAAGCGGCGATAGGTGACATAGCTTTTTGATGAAATATCTTTAATTTGAGGCGGGGTGATTGTTGTCATTATCTCTAACTCTTTATTTCAGTATATGAACAAAAAAGTGCTTTTTGCGCTCGCATTGCAAAACGTCAACTATGGGCTCAATGCCTGCATGGGTTTTCTTTAAACTTTAGTTCTGGATCTTCGTCCTCAAAAACGTGTTTGCTTGTTGAGTTCTTAAGAAAGACCCTGATAAACTATTCAGGTTAACCATAATTACCTTACAACGCAGTAGCGACTTTAGTCGCTACTGCGTCATCCTTTGACGGCTGCGTGTCAGGCAATTAATGTTACGGTGAATAATTTTCAGGTCAATCCAATAGATTGGAAATCGTCATGTTAATACCAGTCTTTAACAAATTACCATTTTCATCCAAAGGTAATTGAAAACCAATGGATTTCACAAATTCTTCAAAAGACGCAGGTATGGTGCGTTTTAAGATATCTTTGGTTTCATCCTGATCATATATTTGGTAGTAGTAATCCTGTTGCGGCGGCAAATATACTCCATAGCGTCCCCTCCCCCGAACCTTTGCCTTTGTCCCTGCAGGGTCTGTAAGAATATCGGCGCTGACAGGAAGTATGGTAAGCGACCGTTGCCATGGAATTTTGCTGCGTAACCAACGTTCAAGCATTTCAGTTTCTCCGCCTTGACTGGAGTCATTTATATCCTTATCCGGCTTTGCCTTCCAGGGACCAAGCGTCTTCCAGACATCCGTTCGTGTAAGGGTGGGAATACCGGAACCTACAATACCATCCTCCTTCCAACCGTATGTAAGCACTGGAAAGCCGCCAGACGATTTGAGTCTCTTCTGGAAGCGATACCCCAAACCAAATCTCTTTATCTCAGTCCAGCTCATCCTAAGGTCTTTCAGGCTCGGAAATTTCCTTCCCCATATAGTATACAAGGTTGAACGGCGCAAGCTGTTGAGGCTCATACTGCCAAGCCATGGGTGCCGCATGAGTATTTCAATGCAATCGACCATCCAGTCCCCTTCAACAATAAACTGCATATCATCGGGCCATATTAAGATCACCTCACCTTTGGCGCGATTAACAATTTCGTTCATTGCCGTAATATGATCAGACTCCATAAAAACGAGATCATCCACCCACGATAAACTTTTGAGGTAGTCTGTCAATCCTGTTTCAGTAGAGCAGTTATCTATAACGATCCACTGAATGTTCGGATACTTAATGCATCGGCGGGCAGACTCAAGTGTTGCGCGTAAATAATAAAGACGATTCCAGCTCAACACGCCAATCGTTAACAGGGGAATTTCATTTGGATCACTCATACTTCAATATCCTCTTAATTATATTAAATTAACAAACCGCATTCTAGACCTACCAAGAGACAGCAGCATCTTCAAGATGACCTTAAGAATCTGCTTTATCTTTCTTTAGAATATACAAAAATGTAACCGACAGCAGCAAAAGCATAAGTGCAGGGAAATTATTCTGTAAAAAATACGTTTCTTTTCCAGTATATGAAAACAGTGTTGATGAATACAGGAAAGCAGCCCCTGCCACCAAAACCGCAGACAACAAGGGGATTTTAGAATCGGCAGAACGTATTCGAGTTAGGAAGATCGCCATAGGGCCTGCAAGAATTGACAACTTATAATCATGACTGACCGATGGAATAATAAGCGCACCCACAGTACACGCTAAAAAAAGGAATGAGTTCAATCCTTTCACATTATATTTATACACATACAGTAAGATAATGAATAAATTGAACAAAACCACAAAAAACAACAGGAATCCGATTAAATTCGAGTTGTCAGCAACCCAATTCCCATACCCATTCTCTGTAAACAGTTCGCCCAAACCAAACATAAACGATGTAATGGAGTGGTTTCCATTCCATATATATGGATGCTGTGCTTTATTTTTTATCGATGCCAGAAAGTCAATAAAATTTTGCCCGCCAAGCACGAACAGGAATATAAAATTTAAAATCCCAATTCCCGTAAAACGTTTCATAATCCCTTTCCAGTCTCTGTAGTCTTCAACGAGCAGGACAATAAAAATAAGGGGAAACACCTTCAATTGCACAGATATGGTAAAAAGAAAATAAGCCAAATAACGATACTTGTGTTGATAATGATAAATATAAACAGCAAGCATGCAGAACAGAAAAGTAATAACGCTGTCCTGCCCTCTTTCCACTTCAAACTGAAGTCCATACGAATACAACCCAGCTACAAATAAAAATACGATCAAAAGAAGGCTGCCGCTTTCGTTTTTTCCCCACTCACAAACAACAGGGATCGCCAATGTCACTACTACATAACTAGAAATAATGACGAAACATATGACCTTATAGGCGGTCGAAAAATCCAACAAAAGCAATGGCGCAAAGAATGCTACAGCAAGTGGAGGATAAGGATTTTTATCCTCAATGTATGGCGTCGTATCGTCAATGAACCATGCTTTACTAAAAGAAAGAAAATACTCCAAATCCCCGCCGATGCGTTCTCCCTTAGGTATATATTCAGGGAACCTCATTATATGATCTTCATGAAAAAAAGTAGGCTGAATGAAAAACAAAAAATATGCTGTCAAGAATCCAATTAACACCAAAATTTCAGTTGGGTAATTGGTTATTTTTCGCAGTTTATCCATTTTTTCACCTTTGACAAAATTTATTTGATGCACAAAACCAGATGAATTAATTCAATAAAACTTACAGTCGGCTCTTAATCATTTGGGTCAAGCGAGCACCTGCCTTCCCGTCCACTTCACCACATTCAGAAACAGCATAATCATGGCGTTCATCTTGATCCAGTGTTCGATCATTCAAATAATCACCAAGGTATTGAATCAATTCCTTTTCGTTTTTAGCCACTCTGGATGCTGCGAGACGCAATTTTCTAAGATTATGCGTTTGCTGCTGTTGAAAAGCAGTGGTCATAGTAAAACGATGCCCATGCGTAAAAAGATCATATCCTATATGGATAACCGGCAAATCACAAATGGCTGCTTCAAGACTGATAGTGGAAAAATAATTTACCATCACGTCACTATAATGCAGCAAATAACTTAATTCGTCCACTCCTTCTTCAAAAAAGAGATCGTGATTCAATTCTTTGGTACGATCTCCACCTGAATCAATTGAATTGGGAATGGATAAGTACACGCCTGCCTCGAGGAACAATTTCTTCAACAACTGCCACCCCGGTGAATTTAATACTTTTTCATGCGGATATGGACGAATAACAATATTAATGGGTTCCCGCCAAATCCGTTCCTTTTGCCCAACAAACAGGTTATATATTTCAAAGTACCGAGTCACATTAACCCCACCGGCAAAAAATACCGTCTTTCGATTTGGATCAAGATTTATTGATTGAAGAAAATCACATCGTTCCATTGGCAATTGTTGTACAAATCGATCATATTGAACCGGACCTGTGACTTCTATCTTGCTGGCTGGAAAACCATGCAATTTCATTACGTCATCAGCCATTTCCTGACTCCAAACCGCCAAACAGGTCGGATTAAAACCGCGATATCCCATATTAACTATATTGTCATAATTGGTAACAGCACTAAAAACTGGCACATTCAAGCTTTGTGCTTCAAGGGCAAATTGTCCTGAATATTCGAATCTATAATTAGCTATTCCAGGCGTTAGAACACAATTTAGTTCCTGCTCTTTAATACGTTCATCGTGAAAATGCGTAACGTAAAATTGCGTCTCAAGCCACAACAATAAATTCCCCAAACCAGGAACACGCCGCAAAATATCTGTATAGTAAATAAATCCGCCAATCTTCCAAAGAGATTTATCAAATATGATATTTTCTATTTCCTCACGAAAACGAAGGTCTGTTGTCTCAGTCCTAACGACAAAACGTCTCAAAGACTTTAATGCCCGCAAAAAAGCATGATTCTGATAATATTTGTCATAGAGATCAACCCGAAGTTCAAAATATTGGCCCAGATCAAAAGCAAAAGATCGAAGATAGTCTGCGGTGAGGAAATAAATTGGCTTAAATCCACCGGCACTTAAATAATTACGAAATGATGCCGAGTGAAATGTGCGAGATGACATTTTTCCGTGCAGAGGGATTCCTATTTTTATTTTAGTCATTTCAAATCACCTTATAAAATGTTAACATAAAATTGACAAACAGATAATGACAAGACACTTGATCTACAAAGTTCTCATCGCTATTTTTTCAACGAGACAAATCAAAGATTGCCCATGGATTTTTTGCTAGACAAAATAATCATCATGATGAAAATAATTTGTCAAAACTAAATAGATGCGATCACTTTACCACGACACTAACTCTCAAGCGCCCAAAAATATAATGCATTATATTTTTACCTTCTACCTCGGGTTCGTCTTCGAATGCATAGGTAACCAAATACCTGCCAGCACCAAAGGTTCTTAATTGAACTCCTTCCTGCAAATTAGTTAAACCGTATTGGCGTCTTAGCAAATAATCAAAAGCCCGTCCCTCGGTAAATGGCGCGGGATACCAAGTGGTTAACGACAAGCCAAACTTTGATATCCAATCCCATTTCCCACCCCCTAATTGATAATCAACAGGTATAAGATTTGAATTGGAATGGTTACGCCAATCATTAGCAATGAATTCAACAGCCTGCATTTTATCTGATAATGGCACATCCGCCTCTGTAAGTGCTTTGCCACGATATTCAATATGGTCATTAATAACCATAAATCCGCAGATGAGATTTGAAGCACTAAATAGGATTAAAGAGAGATAACTGAGCATGGAAATAATTTTTACCATTCTACCGCTTATGACGAACAAGGAAGGCAGCAGAAAAATGATAAACAGAGACATCGGCAAAAATTGTACGATTTGATCCGACCTTGTGTATTCGATCCAGGCTTCGCCTCCCAGCCATGCAGAAAACGTGTAAGATGCAATGATGAATAGCCCCGATAAGACAACTATCCTCATGCCCGACTGATCGAATATTAGTATTACTTGATTTTTAATACCAAGGATGACCGTGTAAATAACGATAGCAAACGCAAATATCGACTGGAACAAGTACGCTCCGCCAATAAACCTCAGCATGACCTCTGCGGCTGGGGAAAGGATTCTCGCATCCGAGTGTTTAAATGAGCCGAGAAAATTTGATCTCTCTGCCCATTGAAATGTTGTGTAAACTGGAAATTCAAAAAAAGACTCCCATGCCATCTTGAGTATAGCAACAACACCTTGTTTATCATTATTGTAGTGTGAAATCTGTTCGATGTTAATATTTTTGAAGTAGGGGAGCCAAGTTAACACAATAGAGGTCAATATAATGAAAAAACTGACTAACAGTATGGGAATTACATTCTCTACAATTGGCCGTTTGTAT